>JALWAF010000026.1 GCA_027016355.1 Candidatus Moraniibacteriota bacterium
GCTTGTTTGAGATTCATTTAAATTGAATTATTTTAATTAAAAATTTGTCTATAATTATCAATATTAATAAGTTACTATTATACACGAAATCCATTGAAAGTCAATCAAACATTCTACTTTAAGAATGAACATTTTGACAATTTCATCTATAAACATGCTACAATGGTATTATCAATATACTTATACACTTCTCAAAAAAATATGACTCATTCTATAAAAAAACTCATAATTGACTACTTAGAATATTTGGAAGTTGAACTTGGACGTAGTCAAAAAACAATTGAAAATTATAACCACTATTTACAGCGATTTGCAGATTTTTTACATGAAAAATACAAGATTACTTTACCCAGAGATATTACACTTGATATTATACATAAATATCGCGTATATCTAAATAGACTTGAAATAAACAATGGTGATACTTTTAAAATTTCTACACAAAATTATCACATTATAGCAGTACGTAATTTTCTTAAATATTTAGCAAAAAGAGATATCCCAACGCTTGCTTCTGAAAAAATCGAGGTGGGAAAAATGCCAGAACGACAAGTAGAATTTCTTGAGCCTGATGAAGTGTCCCGACTGCTAGAAGCAGCTAACGGACCAAACAGAGCAGCGAAACGTGACCGCGCGTTGTTAGAATTATTATTTTCCACTGGTTTACGTGTATCTGAACTCGTCGCAATTGATAAGGAAGACATAAACTTAGAAAGACAAGAATTTAGTGTACGAGGCAAAGGTGGTAAAATACGTATTGTCTTTATTTCTGATACTGCCAAAGATGCAATTATAGAATATTTAAACAAACGAATTGATATTGATCCTGCCTTATTTATACGAGACCGCATTGGCACAAATAAAGAAGCTGACGCTCGCGGACTTAGATTAACAGCTAGAAGTGTACAACGCATCGTAAAAAAATATACCACAAAAGCTGGAATTGTAAAAGATGTGCATCCACACACTCTCCGACACTCATTTGCAACAGATTTATTACAAAATGGCGCCGACATCCGTTCTGTTCAAGCGATGCTAGGTCATGCAAATATCACAACAACACAAATATATACACACGTGACAAATAAAGGGCTTAAAGATGTACATAATAAATTTCATGGAAAAAAGAAAAGCAGATGATGGATTATCCATTTCTGCTTTTTGATTTATACATATTTACACCACCAATATTTGTTTTGGTAAAATACCATGGATATAAGCATTGCAATAAGTGTTATTGCAGCTAATATTCCAAAATATATAAATACCATAACTACTCCAACTAAATAAAATATACTGACGACAACTAACGTGAGCCAACTCTTTATTTTTTTCATCTTTGCCCCTCCTTGATGATAAAGGTTATTTTATATATGTATTATAAGCACAAGATATATTAAAAGTCAATTATCGCTTTTTAGATTTCAATTTGAAAAAAATAAAAATACTTAAGATATTTTTTCTAATGGCGCAATACTTTTTGCTAATTTTTTCAAACCAACATTTTTAAATACTACACTAATAACAATATCATCTTGACCAACAACAACTCCTTCACCAAAACTTTTGTGTTTAACCTTGTCACCACTTATAAATTCTTCTCCATCTTCATTGGCGCATAACACAGTTTTTGGCTTTTTTTCAAAAAATGGATCTAGGGTAGGACGTAGCTCATCACTTTCTTGTTTGTCAATTAGATTGTCTGGCATATCATCAAAAAATCTAGATGGACTATTTGCCTCCAACGACCCAAAAATAAGTCGACGCCTAGCATGAAGTAAAAATACCTTCTCTTTTGCACGTGTAATGCCTACATAAGCCAAGCGTCGTTCTTCCTCCATTTCTGCATTATCTATCATTGCCCTATTGTGTGGAATTAGACCTTCCTCCAAGCCAATTATAAATACTACTGGAAATTCTAATCCTTTAGCACTGTGAAGCGTCATGAGATGAACCATGTCCGTATTTTGATCAATCTTATCTGTATCACTTGCAAGCGCTACTTCTTCTATAAATTTTGGAAGTGCATCGTCAATATCATCATATTTTGTAGCAACTGACAATAGCTCTTGTACATTCTCATGTCTAGTTTCTCCCTCTGTAGTACCATCTAGTAATGATTTTTTAAATCCACTTTTTTCATACAAATATACGATCAGATCTGTAAGATTATGACTCTTTAAAAAACCTCTAGCATCAATAATAAACTGACAAAAATCATGAATTATTTTTTGCTTACTCTTGGCAGTCACAAACTGTGATAATTTATTACTAACACCAAAATCTATGATATTTAATCCTACTGTCTTAGCACCCTCAAACCATTGTGAAAATGTTTTACCACCAATCCCCCTCCGTGGACTTGCGACTGCACGTTCAAGTGCAAGAACGTCTGACGGGTTTGCCACCAACTTCAAATATGACATGATATCTTTCACTTCTTTACGCTCATAAAACTTAATACCCCCGACAATTCTATAACTCATTCCATTTTTCAAAAAATATTCCTCCACAATACGTGACTGTGCATTAGTGCGGTACAAAACAACAAAATCCTTTCCCTTATATTTACCATCCTTCATCATTTTTTGTATTGTCTCTACAACATACATTGCTTCCTCCCTCTCATCACATGCCTCAAAAGAAACTAACTTTTCACCAGCTCCTGCACTTGTCCAAATCTTTTTATCACTACGATCAGAATTATGCTCTATAACAGTATATGCACAATCAAGAATATTTTGTGTTGAGCGGTAGTTCTGCTCCAACTTAATTGTAGTTGCATTTAAAAAATCTTTTTCAAAATTCAAAATATTAGAAACATCCGCCCCTCGCCACTTATAGATTGATTGCCAATCATCACCTACAACAAAAATATTATTATGTTTATTAACTAACTGGTTGATAAGTGTATATTGTGCATGATTTGTATCTTGATATTCATCTACAAGTACGTATTGAAATCTGTTTTGATATTTTTTGAGAACTTCTGGGTATTCTATAAAAAGTGCAATAGTTAATCTGATGAGGTCATCGAAGTCAAGGCTATGATTTTCCCGAAGTGTTCTTTGATAAATATCATAAACTCTTGCAATTTGCTCTTCGTAAAAACTATCAACTTGTGACAAAAAATCATCTGATGAGAGCAAACTGTTTTTTGCACGTGAGATACTCTCCAATATTGCTCGTGGTGCGAATTGTTGTTTTGATAGTTCTAATTCTTTTGCAATTTTTTTAATAAGCACAAGCTGGTCTTGTGTGTCCATAATTGTAAAATTTTGCTCATACCCAAGAGCCTGAATGTCTTCTCTAAGAATTCGAACACAAATACTGTGAAATGTTCCCATAGTAGGACTAGCATAACGAGAATCTATTAAATTATCTACACGCACACGCATTTCTGCTGCCGCCTTATTTGTAAATGTCACAGCCAAAATATTGTGTGGTGGTACAGCTCTCTCACGTATCAAGTATGCTATGCGTCGTGTCAATGCAGTAGTTTTACCAGAACCAGCTCCTGCACTAACTAAAAAGGGGCCCTTAAATGCCTTAACAGCTTTTTTTTGTGGCTCATTTAAACCTTCTAATAACACACTGCTCATATTTTTATAATTTTACTTTTCTGTTAAATTTTTGATGGGTTTTTGTAACGTAATTAATTGATAATGGAAAATAGGATGAATTCCTAATAATGGTACAAAAATACTCATGCGAATAAATGCTTTCAGATCTTTCAGATATGCTTTATTTGTGAGTGACTTATACAATGCCCATGGAATTTTTGTAAATATCATATGCAAAACAGACGGCACTATTTTCCATTTTAAATTTGTGGCTTTATAATCTACAAATCCTATTTGCTCAGCACTCTTTTTGAATCTCTCTTCTATAATCCATTCATTTACTCTCCACTGATCCAACATTTGTTTGTTTACAAAATTAAACCATTTGCTCCACTTTGATTTAGGTTTTTGCAAAAACACATCACAAACCACAAGTCTACCACCAGGCTTCAAAATTCTATATGCCTCAGATATTGCTACATTTTTATTATCGCCCTCACCATGACAAATAGAATCCACAAAAAACACTGTGTCAAAAGAACTATCTTCAAATTGTATACTCTCAAAATCTCCTTTTAAGATACAAAATTTATCCGTCTTGGGATGCTTTTTTTGAGCTATTGTGTATTGTTCCTCTGAAATAGTAATCCCATAAATTTTTGCTTCATTGTAATGTTTTGCCACTATAGCTGACACATCTCCTACACCACATCCCGCATCAAAAATACTCTGATTTTTACCATTTTCTCTAATGCCCAATGACTCTGCTATCAAATTACTTAAATTTCCTATCATTCGATCATTAAAGAATATATCATTTACTTCTTTAGCAAATCCATAATGATAACCTCCTTGTGTCACCCCAGACCAATTCTCATAAAGCTTATCAAAATCATTATAATGTTTTGCTATTTCATCTTTAGTATATTTGAGCATATTTTACTTCCATTAATAATAAATTTTCAAAAAAATTTATTGATTTAGTAATGTATTCTATGATACCATATGAATTACTATGAACAAATACAAAACCGCCATTTCAAAAGCTCTAGCTACTTCATATCCCATTTATGATGTTATTTTAACTTTACTATCCATCATTTTAATACGCTTTGGAATTGAACATTGGATTGATGGATTTACATTTTCACGTTTAGATTATTATTTTTATGGTTT
>JALWAF010000027.1:0-2978 GCA_027016355.1 Candidatus Moraniibacteriota bacterium
CCTCTGGGAGATGGTTGGGGTGAAGGTTATTCAATACAAATTATTTTGCCGAATATATCCAACAATCTAATTACTAACTAAATTATTAACAACTTTGCTTTGTTTTAAAGTGTGCATTTTCAAAGAACATGTAGAGACGCATTGCAATGCGTCTCTACGCACACAATACTTCTCTGCAATTATTTAAAAACTTGATATTACAAAGATGAGACTTTTCTCATCTTTGCAATATTGCTAGTGTATTTTATACACTATCTAATTATAAAAAATATATGCACATTTACTGCTGATATCTATCCCTCAGTTCCTGTGCCATTTCCACATTACCTTGTCGCATCATCCGGTTATAAACCGGCTCCAGACCATTGCGACGAACCTCTTCATCCAGAGTCATTTTTCTGCCTTGCAGGGGTACAAAGCCATCTGCCCAACACCCTACACCAACCACTTGCCCTGCCACATTTTTTACAATATTCATCTTAATTTCCTCCTGCTTAGTTGTAATGTTTATATTTTTTACCTGATTTGAAAGAACACTATTCTTATTTACTTAGTGTACTTACTACACTAGTATTTAGAATATAGCACACCTTTCAAATCGTGTCAAGTCTACACTAAGTAATCCTGTGGATAACACAAAAAACATAAGATAAGCAAATATTTTACCAAATAAAAAACAGACTATTAGATACTTTTCTATAGTCTGTTTTATGCCGAATAACAAAATAAAAAACCGACGAAACGATTATTCGTTTCGCCGGGAACAGGCCTACTTCTTGCCCAAAAGTGTGCTTTTATATTTCAAAATCGCATCCGCCACAGCATCGAGGATATCATCATCCAAGTCAGCGCGAGCGATGATGATTGTATCAAGACAGGCAGTTTCAAATTCCTTATCATTGAAAAAGCCTTTTGCAACATCGACAGTTTTAAACTCATAAACTGGTTTTCCAGTTGACGGGAGCTTATCATTCAAATCCCAATCATTCATACCAGTTAGACACAGGTCTTTATTCTTCATAACCGTTGATACTTTGCCATCCAGGCGTGGCCTCTCAACCCACATGACGGCATCAACATTTTCTGCAGCCAGTTGACCAAGTGCCCGTGATCCGCCTTTGAATTTTACACGAGCATTTTTAAATTTTGGCTCCAACTGCATCATGTAATCCCATGTTACAGATGTACCGGAACCTTTTTTGCCAACGGCAACCGTTGCACCATCAATCGTTTGCAGATCATCATCGGACTTTACCTTGCCATTACATCGCACAGCAAGATAAGCACATTCTTGATACAATTTACCAAGAATCTCCAACTCATGTTCTGCCTCGGGATGTTTTGTCAAAAAATATGCATACGCATCCATCTGCACAATTGCCAATTGTGCTTCACCACTCATCAGACGTTGCAGATTCATCAACGAACCCGCACTTGTTTTTACTTCTGAATCAGGCACAAATTGCCTGAGATTATTCCCAACCTTATAATATGTTCCGGTTTTTGAGGCCGTACTTATTACAACCTTGGCCATTACCGGTGAACACATCAAACAGGCAACCAATACAGTCATACAAAAGAAATTTTTTTTCATGTTGTTAACCTCCGTCAAATATATTTTAATGAAAAATATGTGAATCAAACCATTTGATCCACAAAAGAATTACAACTAGTCAACATTTTTCACAACACGAATAATGACAACGAGGTCATTATCTTGTGTTGTTGTCATTCCACGAACATTTACCTCGGACATTACACTCAAAAGTGCATTGAGCCTGATAGAAAGTTCTTCGGAATTCTTAAATGTCTCGACTAGGAACATTGAATCTCCTTCGCCGATTTTCTTCTTAACAACATCAACAGCGTCCTGTGCAGTATTTTGCACAGACTCTGCTGCTTCAGCTGCAAGGTCTTTTGCCTTTTTTAACTGCTCCAATATACCCACAACAACCTCCTAATTAAATTGTTAATAAAACTAATACCTATTTCCTCTCTGGACAAAAAATATTCCAGAGCAATGTGCACAAAAATAGTATTTGCACATACTGCTCTAGAAAGTTTTATATTATCCTTATATTTTTATTTGATAGTAAATCGTAGCACACAGTTGAAAACTTGTCAACACGCATTGGATAAATATTGAGTGGAGTGATAAAAAATCTTTTATCACTCCATCTATAATAATAGCGCCAACAGATTTTACTTGTCTACACCATCATTTTCTTTAATCTCCAACCACCCTTCCATATGACGATCAATAATACCGTCACGATATTCCTTATAAAGGATACGCCCATCCTTTGTTCGATATACAAGATTCTTCACACGCTCATCCGACGTAGAAAGCCCTACTTTAACACCCAGCATCTCTTGAAAATCTTCAGGAAGTTCAAGATTTACAACGCCTCCCGTCCATCGTGATAATACACGACTACGAATAAAATCTGAGCCAGTCCCATAAGGCACCCATCGAATAGTTCCATTTAACAAAGAAAAATCCTTGAATTCCTGCGTATATGGAAATCCATCGTCTGCCATAAACGTTATATCCTTTATTGTACTACCATCAAGTTTATAAGAACTAATGTCAATAAATTTACCAGGAATAGTTATAACTTGCCTATAACTTTTTCCTAACATCCTCGATGGAGTCCGACCGAGTCCGTAGAAAAAATATAATCCACCAAGCGATATAACGATTACCAATATGATTCCGATTACGATTTTCTTTTTCATGCTTTCCTCCTTTACATATCCAAAATTGTTTTTGTTAAAATTTCAAGACCGACTTCAAACATATCTTCTACACCGGTTCTAAGGGCGTAATAAGCATTTATCATGCTTTGCATCTCAATGGAAATTTTTTGTTTCATACCATCTAAGCACTCAATTTCCATTTCAATCCATGTTTCATCACCCTCATCAACAGATGTAACTTCAATAGCTTTACAACGACTGCTGTTGAGCTCTCTCTT
>JALWAF010000027.1:2988-4642 GCA_027016355.1 Candidatus Moraniibacteriota bacterium
CTCTATTGTGAGATCATTAATCTCTTTTTGGGTTAATCGATTTTCATAAAGCGCTTTCCATGCAAATATCATGGTCAAACGCTCCATAAAATATTCCAACTGCATCCCATTTTGATCAACGATAATCATGTGCACCCACTGAGTACGATCGCCTTCCTTACGCCGAACAATTCTAACCCGTGTCGCTCTCCATGGTTGCCCATTAACACGAACTCTTAGTTCGTCTGCAGCTTCTTGTTGTGTCAACTTCTCATGATCTAATTCCATTATGTCCTCCTGTTATAAAAAATGTCGTAACCTCAAATACTTGAAGTTACGACAAAATATCAATTATTTGACGATGCTGGCACAGCATCTCTGATTTTTTGCAAATAATCATCAACTTCATAAAGATACCGTGCCATTTTTGACCTAGCATCCGGTAAGGAAAAGCCATCAAAAGCCCACACAATAAATGGATTTGCTTTCGCAACTGTATTTATTGTATTTAAGGCATTTTCTATGTGTTTCTCTGTACCTTGCCCCATCATATGAGCATATCCAGCAAAAAACACAGGCAATACATTGTTAAGCTCCGTGGCTCCACCAGCTGCGTTATATATCTGATCATCGACCTTTGAAAAAGGCACCTTATAACCTCTTCCTTTAACAGGATCAGTCATTTTTTTGAGAATATCATTAATAATAACTTTCAAAAATGCCTTGATATCAGCTGGAGTTGCATTTGGATGTCCTCCACCACTAAGAAGTTTTTTTTCATACTCTTTCATGAGCTTTATTGCTTCTTTGTAGCTTGCTTCGGAACTTAATGACGTATAAGCTCCCCAAATATCGCCAACAGCCAAATTTCCTTTTGAATGAGCTCTCAACAATAATGGATCCTCTGGTGCATCACCACCAGTCAATCGTGAAAACAGGTCAGATTCTGCAACAAGCAGTTTGTACGTAGTATAACGCACCATCTCTTCCCTATTTTGAGGATTGTCAAATATGAGTGATATACCTACGTCATTTGACATCCATCCGCCTTTTCCATACAACTCTTTTTCCATTTGCAACCATGTTGCATGTATAATTGCAGCAACACGTTCATTGTCAGTTAGATTTGCGGCGCCCTTTTTCTGAAATTCTTGCACCTTTGCAATTACCCATGGATCACGGGATGTATCCATATAAAATACTTGATCCACTGCAGAGCAAGTAACAGCAATAATAATAATTGCCACTACCGTTGGTAAAATTGCAATGATTGGCACCAACACTAATCCACACCATGCAAAAATTCTGCGTAATACCGTCTTGCGTCGATTCGCATTTTTTTTTACAATAGCTATATATTGCTTAACCAAACCCATTGACACTGCGTACAATGCCTTACAAGATATAATCAATAAATGTATTATACCTCCAAGCGAATACTTCCATAATATTTTGCACAGATTAATAATCTTTTCCATGGTCATACCTCCATAATAGTTTTATTTTATTTTTAAAATACTATACCTTATCGAATAATTTCGACTTATAATCATATCATCTTATATATTTTTTGTCAATAAAACGTTATACCTCATAAAGAATGTTACCGAAGCTCTAGTGCATATCTCATAAATAGTGTTACCATAGCTAGTTAATTTTTAAGTCATATTTTAGC
>JALWAF010000028.1 GCA_027016355.1 Candidatus Moraniibacteriota bacterium
TCCTTATATTGCTCTTGTTCTACAAGTTTTGTTTTAATATTTTGCATAATATTTATTTCTGTTTTTAACATAAAAAATATTGCAAATACTCCAAGTATAAGAAACAAAAATAAAATCATCACATGAATTTCTTGTTCCATAATAATCCTTAAAATCTTTTGTATATGTAAATGTTTCTTTTGCTTTTCTGGCAAAAGATTAAAACGAATTTTCATAACTTTTTTATTGCTAATCCAATTACTGTCGCATATTGTACCGATTTATCTCTATCAATTGGTGGCACACCTTTAAAATTCACATTAACCCATGGATTTCCAAGTTCAATATTATATCCCAATCTTCTAGATAAATACGGAACAATACCTTTCATACGAGCTCCTCCACCACACATGATAATACGATCAATTCCTCCAGAATACGAAAGATTATTTGAATAAAAATCGATAGATTTTTGTGCTTCTGTTACAAAATTTTCTACAACAGATTTTGTCGCCTGAAATACGTGATCATTTTTAAGTACTGAGCCTATTCCATATATTTTTTTAATTTCTTCAGCTTCTTCATATGTAATGCCAAATGTCTGTTCAATTGCCTTTGTCATAATTTCTGCAGACAGTGGAATACTTGAAGTAAATACTGGTATATTATCAACAGTAACAACAAAACTTGTACTTTTATCTCCTATATCAATTATCATTGTTGTTACACCTTTTTCATTGTCTCGAAGTAGACTATTTGCTTGTGCCACAGATTCTATCTCAAATCCATAAGTTGTAAGTCCAGCTTTTTTCAATACATATATAAAACTATTTATAAACTCTTTTGATACTGCAACTATAATAACATCAATTTGTCTCTTATCCTTAGTAAGTCTTTTATCTAGCACTTGCCAATCATAATAAACTTGATCAATAGAAAGTGGAATAGCAGCTTCTATTTCCCATTTTATCGCTTCAGCAACTTCTTCATTTTTCATCTGTGGGATTGTCACAATTCTTAAAAATGCTTTTGACTCTGGCAAAGAACAAATTACATTTTTTGTAGAAATTCCAGCTTTTTTACGTACTCGCTTGATTGCATCTACTACAGCATCAACATTTTTAACTTCTCCATTTTCAATTAAACCTGCTGTAAGTTTTTCAGATGCAAAAGCATACACACTATCAAATTTTCCTTTGTGTGCCATTTGCAAAACTTTTATAGATAATTCGCTAATATCCAACCCAAAATATGGCGGGGTCGGATCAATAAATTTTTTATTAAAAATTGACATTTATTTTTCTTTTTATATATCTTCTTATATTTATAATACCACACTTATTCAACTTCATCCCACAAATCAATCGCATATGTATTACCCGTCGGAAAAAGCGGCGGCGGACTATATAATAAGTTATTATCAAACATTAAGTTTCTATGTTCAAATCCAGAACCATTTGTGTATCCAAAACCCATACGTTCATTTGTTGCAATTGCACCATATAGCTCCACAGTATCTTTCACTTTATTCAGCCATTGATTACGTTGCCACCACCAATGCATATCCCTATCATATCCCCATCCCACACGACCTTTTTGAGAAAGTAATACCGCATCAATATGTAATGTTTCATAATCACTTCCATGCGATGCATTTATATCACCTTCTTCATGACCATTGAGACCTGCACCTAGTAATATTGCCACATCACTCTCAGCAGCAAGTCCCAACACTGTGTCATGATCATAATCTTCATAAAAAATATCATCTTCACCTAAAAATATTTTTGGACTTGGAGATTCTGAATCATGCGCTGCAATTGTAACTTTTTTACCATTTGGTATTGTGCCTTTTACCCATACATTATCACGTACATAAATAACAGCATCATCTGGTATATCAAATACATCAGTATCATGATTATTTAACCGAGTAACTCCAAATGTAGTCCAATTAACTCCATTATTTCTAACTCTCCTAATGCGCATTTTACCAGCACTTGGCACTCCAAATTCGATATATCTCCCTTGACCTTGTCTACCATAATATAAATCTATATTAGTATTATCATGATCATCATGTACTGTTATATTTTGAGCCGCCTGACGCATTTCGTCAAAATCAGCCGTTACACTATTAAAATCTTGTGCTACAACAGGCAATTGTTTTCCTGCAAGAAAATGCTCACTATCATCTGTATCCACACTTGTATCTTTTCCTGGATCACTTGGTTTTGTTGCAGCCCATACACCAGGTCTTGTGCCATGTACATCTCCATCACTATCATAATATGTTGACACAGAACTTGAAACAATATTATGCGCTGTTCCATCAAAATGAAATCCCCCATTCACGTGCATTGGTCCATAAACTTCTGTACCTTCGGACAATCGCGTCATCCCATTAGCCAAAATTGCGAACTCACTCCATGATGGCTTACGTAATCTAGCTGTAATTGTACGCTCTTGAGTTACACCTGATGAAGTTGCACTTCCTTTTACTTTTACATAAATTACGGTTGAATATAGCTCTGGTGGAGTTACACAAATTTTATATTGTCCTATAACATTATTATTTTCATCTTTATAATCCACTACATATGCTTCTGTACCGTCACCATCACCGTCAGCCGTATCAGCATCATCACAATCTCCATCTCCATTATCATCAACTCCCAAAGGATCACTATTCCAAAATGTTGCTATTTGACTTGCAGTCTTACCTTCAATATTATGCGCTAAGTACCATCTATAAAAATATACACCTGCTTCTGCAACATGTAATGCCTGAGCATTAGGCTCAAGCGTTGTATTGTAACGTACATGAGAAACAACAAATTGAATTGTACCTGCAAATAAAACACTAGCAGCTGCAATAACAACTAACACATAAACTAGTGCCGTTCCTTTTTCATTAATAAAATTCTTCATATTTTTAAAATTCATAATATTAAGTAGGTATATCATCAAACTCAGTCAAATTTCTCACAACAACAAATGACTGAATACGCACATTATCAGGTGAACGAAATACAGGCTCTGGATTAATATATAAAACAATTTTTACCATACGGATATCTGCCGGAGTTGCAGCTGTTTCCAAAGCTTTCCCTTCAATATCATCATACTCATATATTTTGCCATCGATATCATAATATTCAAATACAGCTTCACCTGAAGCAATGTCATTTCTTACATTTTTTGCAACATCTCGCACTTCTACGCTACCATTGTATGTTGGTGGCAAATCACTGCCTGGCTCAGTCACTTCTCTTTTGAAAGTACTATCTTCTACAAAATACCGCACTTTTTCTACTACACCATCATCATCAAAATCTGCATAAAATTCAAATTCATGATCATCTGCTAATTCAATTGGAAATGCTCCGTTTTGTGCTTGTTGCGCTTTACGCATAACACTAACTGCATCCTCTACAGCTTTACTTGCAATAAAAGAAGCAATTCCACTCTTAAATATAAAATGGTGAGCTGTCCACATTCTCACAAAGAATAATGACGTTCCTATCATTATAATTGATGTTATAGCAATTGTAACGATCATCTCTACAAATGTTACACCACGATATGTTTTTTTATTTATCATGAACTTAATGTTATTGTTACATCCTTCTGTGTCAATTTATCTATTTCTATAGTATCTGTTGCCTCATCATAATCAGTAGCTGTCACAGTTATATCATATGTTTCTCCATTCACTAATTCATCTGTCGTATTTTCTGGAAAATAAACATAGCCAAATTCATCCGTCACTAATGTCACATCATATTTTGGATCAAGAGTTGTACTTTCTAATCGTACATTTGCATCTCTAACAGGAACTGCTTCTGAATCAATTGTTTCAACAACATGAATAAATGCACCATCATAATTATTATCTACAAAAATCATCTTTGCTTCTACATCTGTATCTGCAGTAACTACTGTGTGTTTTGGATCAACCTCATCATTTATATCCATCTTCCAAAAAGTATAATCAGTAAATCCTGTTGGCAAAATAATATTATCAAGCATATAAACACCCGCATTTGCATAATCACCATTAATTGCATCGGATGTCGAATGAATGTCGATATCCGCATTTGTTGCATCAGTAGTTTCATCTGTTGCATAAAGATTATATACACTAGAAACGTCACCACCAACTGTTGTACCTACCACAAAACCTCCACTAATATCAAATTTAACTTCTGGGATGAGTTCACCAAATGGGTCTTGTGATACTATATTTAATTGTGATAACTTATTTGTGTTAAATGTTGTTGTTGTAATATTTCCAGCAGATACGCCCTGGTGTGCATAAGTTGGTTCATATTCACCTTCTTCATATGGATCTGTCCCATCATCTCCTGTAAATGGATCTAAAGTTTCACGCGACTCAAATCCACCCTTTGTCACACTTATTTCATAGCATGCGGTACAAATTGGTGCACCTACATACATATAATTTCCAGTAGCATCAGTTGTTCCTGTCAATATTGATTCACTACAAGCCGGATGTCCATTTGTATCACACTCATTATCAGTTATGGATACAATAGCATTTTCAACTGGTTCAACTGGTTCAACACCTGTATCAAGTACATTTATAGAAATAATTCCCCCTGTTGGCAATGCCTCTAATCCACCAGGTGGTACGAATTGTGATACAAGTGTAATACGCTTTGATTCATATTGAGCATTTTGTATAGCATCAGCTTTTGATACAGCACTGTTTACCGCAGGACCCCACACAATAACCACACTAACACGTTTGTAATCTTCGTATCTTGTATCAGCTGGTGCTACACCATCAGCTGGGTCATCTACAAAAAACACGGTCGTTATAATACGATATACGAGTCCATTCACATTTACTACTTCATCATCTTCAATATCTCCAATTGGTGCGTTTGCTTTTGTGGCAACATCCTCATAAGCAAGATTTCTAAAATGTTCCATACGTTCATTTGCGAGCGCAACTGCACCACGACGATATTTTGAATTTTGCATATGCTCCATTGTTCCCGCAAATATTTTATAAAAAGTAACTACCAAAATAGTAAACACAGCAAGTGCAACAAGTCCTTCAATTAATGTAAATCCTTTATTTCTTTTTATAAATTTTAAATTATAGATCATAAACTTTTTTAAATATTCTCAAGCACACTATACATCGGAGTAAGCATAGCCACTGCAAAAAAACCAACTGCACCACCAATAACAAGCATTAGGACTGGCTCAATAATTGATGATAGATTTTTTGTTATTTGATTTACTTCTTCTTCATAAAATTCAGCAAGTTTCCCCATCATATCCTCTGTCTTTCCAGTCTCTTCCCCAACTCCTATCATCTGCGAAACAATCACTGGGAATATATCTGGATATTCAGCTATAACACTAGACAAATTAATTCCACGTTGGATTTTACTACGACCTTCCATAATAGCCTCCTTAAAAAATGTATTCGTAAGTGTATTAGCAACAATTTGAAGTGCATCTATCACTGACACACCACTGTGCAAAAGTGAACCATATATTCGCGCAAATCTTGCACAATTTACTTTTATAACAATATTTTTAAGAATTGGTGTTTTTAACAATATAAAACTACCAAGCTTTTTTCCTATATCAGTAGACGATGCTACTTTAAAAAAGACACCACTTCCAATAATTCCAAATCCAATTAATAAGCCATGATTTTTTAGTGCGTCACTTAATTTAATAACGAACATGGTAGTTGCTGGCAACTCAACTTCCATATCACCAAATACACCCAATATTTGTGGCAAAATATATGTAAGCATAATTACCCCAACAATTGCCATAGCAAATATAATAACTGCTGGATAAATCATTGCTCCACGAACTTTTGATTTAAGTTCATGCTCTTTTTCCATCTGCACAGTAATGATATTAAGAGATTCATCAAGAGTTCCTCCAATTTCACCAACACGAACCATGTTTACAAACAAATCATTAAAGATGGCTGGATATTTTGCCAAAGCCTCACTAAACACCGTTCCTTTTTGAACATCTTTATGAATTTTTTCTAATACCTCCTGGAAATGTTTGTTTTTTGTTTGAACACTTAAATTTGATAATGCTCGTACAATCGTAAGTCCAGAAGATATCATCACACTTAAATTTCGTGTAAAAAATAACTTTTCCTTTAAACTTACACCATTTAATCTATCAAGTATTTTAATCTTTACTTTCTTATCCTTTTCTTTCACTCGCTCTATACTAGTTACAACAAAACCTTCACTACGCAATTGCATTGCAAGGTCTCTTTCATTTACAGCATCCATTTCTCCACTACGTGGAGTACCATTTACATTTTTTGCTGTGTATAAATATTTTGACATTTCTTTTTTATTTATGTTTCATTTTATAAATTTTTGCACTATTCCTTTGTAACACGCATCACTTCTTCAATACTAGTTAGTCCCTGCACAACTTTTAAAAATCCATCTTCAACCATAGTTATCATACCATCTTCACGTGCCTTTCGCTCCATCTCATCAGAAGTTGCATTTTGTGTTATTAATTTTTCAATGTCTTCTGTAATTTCAAAAACTTCATAAATACCACTTCGCCCTTTATATCCACTGCTATTACATTTTGAACAACCTACAGGCTTAAATAATTCAATATCTGTCCATTTTGTACCATTTTTAAGTCCACCTACTTTATACAATGTTTCCAATATTGCATCAATTTCATAATTTTTCCCCAATGTCTCCACTTCCTTTTGATTTAATTTGTATGATTTACGACATTCCACACAAAGTCTACGCACTAAACGCTGTGCCACTACAATGTTTGTTGTTGAAGCAATAAGAAATGGCTCCACACCCATATCAACCATACGTGGAATTGCACCTGCTGCAGAGTTTGTATGCAATGTCGATAGTACTAAATGACCAGTCATAGCAGCATGAATTGCAATTTCAAGAGTTTCTTTATCACGAATCTCACCAACCATTATAATATCTGGATCTTGACGAAGTAGTGACCTAAGTCCTGCAGCGAATGTCATCCCAATTTTTGCATGCACTTGTGTCTGATTGATACTATCCATTCTATATTCTACAGGGTCTTCTACTGTAGAAATATTTACTTCAGGTGAGTTTAAAATATCTACAATTGTATAAAGAGTTGTTGTTTTACCAGAACCAGTTGGACCAGTAACAAGTACCATTCCATTTGGTTTGCGAATCTCTCTTTGAATTGCTTCCAATGCTTCACCCTGCAATCCCATCTTTTCCAATGACAAACCGGCTGATGTTTCGTCCAAGAGGCGCATAACAATTTTTTCACCATCAAAAACTGGTAAGATACTCACACGAAACGATATCTTATATTCATCATTCTCAATTTTAAATCTGCCATCTTGTGGCAATCTGTGTTCATCCAATTTTAAGTCAGCTAAGACTTTAATTCGCGCAACGATTCCTGCTAGAGCTGATTTTGGTAATGTCATCGCCTGCCTCAAAATACCGTCTACTCTGTAACGTACCATAACTTTTTTTTCTTGTGGTTCAATATGTATATCAGATGCTCCTTCTAATATTGCGTGTTTTATTAATGTGTCTACAATACGCACAATTGGTAAATCCTTCGCTATTTTTACTAAATCTTCATCTGGATTTTCATCAACGCTTTCATCATTATTTTTTTTATCAATTATTTCACCAAATTCTGCTTTTAAACTTTTTGTATATTGTTTAAGCACTGTTTTTATACTGTCATCTGTTGTTACATATGGCATAATATCCAGATTGGTTTTTTTCTTGAGAAAATCAATCATTTGCATATCATCCGGATTTTTCATTGCAACTTTTAAGGTATCTCCATCTTTATCAAAAACAATAACTTCAGATTTTTTTGCAACTTGTTGGGGTATAATATTTAAAATATCTTCACTAACCTCCTCTTTTGTCAAATCAACAAATGGATAACCTAGCGATGTTGCAATTGCCTTTGTACATTCCAATTCACTAAGTATATCTTCTTCTTTCAAAAGATTACAAAGTTGTGTATTGTCTTTTTGTGCATGTACAAAAAGCGGAGCAATAACACTCTCATCAACAATATTATTTTGTATTAAGTAATCGTATAATTGTGTATTATCTATTTTCATATTTTGTTTTTTGTATTCCTATATATTATATCATCAAAAGATATAGATACCAAACATTATTCCTGAGTTGCTTAAATAATAAAAGTGAATCAGCTATGGATTCACTTTTATTTAAAATCTACAACTTATTTTTACCAATACAAACCTTACATCATCCCTCCCATACCAGGCATTCCTCCACCCATTCCTCCCATTGCCGCAGCAGCTGCATCAGCTCCAGATTCTTCCTTAGGTTCATCTGTTATGACAACTTCGGTTGTAAGTAACATTGAAGCAACACTTACAGCATTTTCAATTGCAGTACGTGTTACTTTAAGTGGATCAATAATACCAGCTTTTATCATATCTTCTTCATACTCATTAGTAAGTGCATTGTATCCAAAATTCTTGCCCTTACCAGCTATTACAGCATTGAGCACAACAGCAGCTTCTCGTTCACCAGCGTTTGTTGCGATTTGTTTAATTGGTGCTGAAAGTGCATTTAGCAATGCTTTATAACCTGCACGAAATTCATTATCAGTATTTTTATAATTTTCCAATGATGCACCAGCCTTAGCTAAAGCTGTACCACCACCAGCAACAACTCCTTCCTCTACTGCTGCCTTTGTCGCTGCAAGCGCATCTTCAAGTTTATGTCTAACATAACTCATTTCAGTTTCCGTTGCTGCTCCAGCTCGAATTACTGCTACACCTCCAGTTAATTTTGCAACACGTTTTTGTAACTTTTCTCGCTCATAACTGGAATCCTCCATTTCAATTTGACGCATAATTTGTTC
This sequence comes from Candidatus Moraniibacteriota bacterium, assembly GCA_027016355.1. GTDB lineage: Bacteria > Patescibacteriota > Minisyncoccia > Moranbacterales. The sequence continues at coordinate 8,899 of JALWAF010000028.1, forward strand.
CGCACGTTCTTTAATTGCTTTTTTTGTACCTTTTCCATCAACAATTGTTGTAACATCATTTGTTGAAACAACCTTTGCAGCAGACCCTAATACATCAAGATCGACATTTTCCATTGTCATTCCCTTATCCTCTGCAATTACTGTTGCTCCTGTTACAATTGCAATATCCTCTAATACATCTTTACGGGTATCACCAAATTCTGGAGCTTTTACGGCTAATACATTCATTGTTCCTCTAAGTTTATTGACAACAAGTGTTGCAAGAGCCTCTCCATCAAGATCTTCACAAATAATTACAAGATCTTTTTTACCGCTTTGAGCAATTTTTTCAAGTAAAGGCAAAATATCACTAATAGCTGATATTTTCTTATCTGTAATAAGAATTGCAGGATCTTTTATTTCAGCTTTTCGAGATTCTGTATCCGTAATCATATATGGTGATACATATCCTTTATCAAATTGCATTCCTTCCACAACATCATACGAAAGTCCGACAGTTTGTGATTCTTCTACTGTAATTACACCATCCTTACCAACTTGCTCCATTACATTTGCAATCATTTCACCCATTTCAGCATTTTCAGCACTGATGGTAGCAACCTGTGCAATTTCTTCTTTTGAACTTACACGTTTTGAATTTTTTTGTAATACTTCTATAACATCATTTTTTGCTGTCTCCAATCCTTTTCGAATTCCTACAGGATTAATACCTGTTTCTACAAATTTTAAACCTTCATTTACAATAGCTTGCATCATAATTGTTGAAGTTGTAGTTCCATCACCTGCTGCATCATTGGTTTTATCCGCAACTTCTTTGATAAGCTCTGCCCCAATATTTTCAAACTTATCACTAAGCTCAATATCTTTTGCAATTGAAACACCATCATTTGTTACTGTCGGCGCTCCAAATCCCTTATCTAATACTACATTTCTACCTTTTGGACCAATTGTAGTTTTTACTGCATTTGCAACTGTGTCAATCCCAGCCACAACTTTTTTACGAGCATCAGCTCCAAATTCTATTTGCTTTGACATATTTTTAGTAATTATTAATTAATGTATCAGTAATTAGCAGTCTCACCACAAGAGTGCTAATACTTTATTTTATTGTACAGTTTTTTTCTTTTGTGTCAACCCCGCTACAATTTCCAAAATATTAATTAAACTTTAAATTCTACTACATCACCATCTTGCATGATATAATCTTTACCAACTGTCTGTAGCTCACCACTGTCACGTGCAGCACTCCAGCTTCCTGCATTAAGTAATTTTTGCCAATTTATAACATCAGCTCTTATGAATGAATCTTTGAAATCATTATGAATTACTGCTCCGGCCTCTGGTGCTGTAGAGCCTTTTTTAATTGTCCAGGCTCTTGACTCTACTTCACCGGTTGTAAGAAATGTTTGTAACCCCAATAAATCGAATGCTTTGATTATCAAATCATTTAAATGTGATTCAATACCTAAATCTTTTGCATCACCTTCACTCATCTCCATAAGTTCTTCTTCTATTTTAATATCAAGCTTTACATGTGGCTTATTTTCTAAATCATCACTTAATTTTTCATCTGCATCAGATACATTATAAATATACATCACAGGCTTCATAGTAAGTAAACTCATTTCCCTCACAATAATCTGTTGTGGCTCATTTTCCAAATCAAATTCAACACTATTTGCAAGCCCACCTCTATCAAGTGCTTCTTGAATTTTTCGCACCAACTCTAATTGTATTGTCGCGTCTTTATCATTACCTCGTATAAGTTTTTCTAATCTCACAATAGTCCTATCAACTGTTACCATATCAGCAAGTATGAGTTCTGTTTCAACAATTTCAATATCTCTTTTTGGCTCCACACTGTCATGTACATGTGTAATATTGTCATCATTAAATACTCTTACGACTTGTGCAATAGCATCCACATCTCTAATATTAGCAAGAAACTTATTTCCAAGTCCTTCTCCTTCTGAAGCACCCTTTACAAGTCCTGCTATATCAACAAATTCAATAACAGTTGGCACAATTTTTTGACTTTTTGACATTTTAGCAAGCTTATCCAATCTTTCATCAGGAACTGAAACAACCCCCACATTTGGCTCAATAGTACAAAATGGATAATTATTTATATCAACTGGATTTTTTGTTATAGCTTTAAAAAGGGTTGACTTACCAACATTAGGAAGACCTACAATACCTACTTGCAAACTCATATTTTTTTATATACTTAATTAATTATCAAACAATGACTTGTTTGCATTATACACATAAATCATCAATCTTCAATATTCTACTTTGGTCTTTGTATTGTAAAGTGATATACTATAAATGCCATAAACATTTAAATATTATACTATGAATAAAGAAATTTTTAAAGCATATGATATCCGTGGCGTTTACCCAACCGACATAGATGAAGATACTGTTTACAAAATTGGTCGTGCAATTGTAAATGAACTTAATGCCAAAACGCTTGCTGTTGGACGCGACGCTCGTAAATCAGGACCCTCTCTACACAAAGAACTTATACGAGGTATAACTGACGCTGGATGTAATGTGATTGATTTGGATATGATTACAACTCCTATGTTGTATTTTTCTTCTCATCAACTTGATGTTGATGGTGCTGTATCAGTAACTGCTTCACATAATCCTGGAGAATACAATGGAATAAAAATTTGTCGTAAAAATGCACAACCTGTTGGGAGTACTAGTGGACTCAATGATATAAGAGATGCTGTTATTGCCAATAAATTTCAAGAAAATACTGAAAAAGGAACCATTACTAAATATGATATTAAACCTGAGTATTATGAATATTTTGGAAAATTTGCTGATTTTGGTAATAAAAAATTTAAAATTGTTGTAGACTGTGCAAATACTATGGGTGTTTTAGAGCTACCTTTTTACAAAGAAAAATTTGCAAATAATTTTGAAGTTATCGAACTATATTGCGATTTAAATAATGCCTACAATGCACATGAAGCAAATCCACTAAATACAGATACATTAAAAGAGCTTCAAGAAAAAGTCAAAACCCAAAAAGCAGATTTGGGAATTGCATATGATGGAGATGCTGATCGTGTAGGATTTATAGATGAAACAGGTGCTATTATACCAATGGACTTAATTACTGGGCTTATTGCAAAAGTATTGTTAAAAACAAATCCAAACTCAACCATCCTCTATGATTTACGTTCTTCAAGAGCTGTAAAAGAAGTTATTGAAGAAAGCGGAGGCATTGCTCACGAATGTCGTGTCGGTCATGCGTTTATAAAACAACAAATGGTTGAAGAAAATGCTCTTTTTGCAGGAGAATTATCTGGTCATTATTATTTCCAAGCCAATAAAAATGGTGAGGTAAGTACATTAGCAGCTTTTACGCTACTTAATCTAATGACTCAAACTAATCAAAAAATATCTGAACTTGTAAAAGACTTAAGACGATATTCACACAGTGGAGAAATAAATTCTCAAGTCAATAACAAAGAAACAGTGCTTGCAAAATTAAAAGAAAAATATTCCGATGGTAAACTTTCAGAATTAGATGGTATAAAAATTGATTATCCTGATTGGTGGTTTAATGTACGAGCATCAAATACAGAGCCAGTTCTTCGATTAAATTGTGAAGCAAAAACTCCAGAGATGATGGAACAAAAACGAGATGAATTACTTGCAATTATTCGTGGATAATTTCACAAATCAAAAAACACATCATATCTATTTATAATATGTTTTGATAAACTTAATGTATTGTTTCAATTTGACCTTTTTCTACACGAAATTGACGTATTTCATTATCGACTTCTTCATTATTTGATGCTTTTAAAATTTTATCAAATAAATTAGCGATTTCTGTATCAATGCTATCAAAAATAAATTCACGTTCTTCTCCTAGGTTTATACCAGTACCAACCAGAACTCGATGCATAATGTGTCCAGCCACCTCTTCTTTATCCATATCCCTAAAACATAAGCTGTGAATACTATCATCTCCTTCAATCATTATATTACTACAATATTCATTATTATTTATTTTTTCAATTATTTTTTTTCTAATCTGCATTTGCTTATTACATAATTTAGTTGCATCCATCACATCATATACACCTTCTTTTATTCCTTTAATTTTAGTTTGTTCTAAAATTGTATCCCTTTTTTGATTGCCTAAATTTGACATCATCTGTTCCATTCTCATATATTTATTTTTATTTTATTAAATAATAATATTCTTTATAATTACCTACATTACAAATCCAATTTTTTCTTTTACTTCTTGTATTTTTTGTGTGGCTTGTTCATTTGCTTTTTTTGCTCCACTTTTTAAAATTCTTTTCACTTCTTCATCACTTATATCGTTTACTCTTTGTTGAAATGATGTTAAAAATTCTATAATCACTTCTGCCAAATCATTTTTAAAATCTCCAAATCCCCTTCCATCATACATAAGTTCTATTTCTTTTATACTCTTTTTTGACAATAAAGTATAGATGTTTAAAAGATTTTGAAGTGCAGGTCTCTCATCAGAATAAGTTACATCGCTACCGCTATCAGTTACTGCTTTGCGAATCTTTTTGCGCACTACATCAGGTTCGTCCATGAGAGTAATGTAATTATATTTACTTACTGCAGACTTGCTCATTTTTTTTGTTGGGTCATCCAATCCCATAATGCGTTTACCTTCTGTAGTTAATTCTGGTTGTGGAACTATGAATGTATCACCGAATTTTTTATTAAATCTCCGTGCAAGCGTACGTGCTAATTCTACATGTTGTACTTGATCCTCCCCTACTGGTACCACATCTGTATCATATAATAAAATATCAGCAGCCATAAGTACTGGGTAATCAAAAAGCCCGACACTGGCACGTTGCGCATCTCCTTTTGCACTTTTATCTTTAAATTGTGTCATTTTCTCCATGTCTCCCATCCGAGCCGCAACACAGTTCAAAATCCAGCACAATTCTGTATGTGCATTCACATCTGACTGCACAAAAATATTTGATTTTTCTGGATCAATGCCAAGTGCAATATACGCTTTTGCAACATCTAGTATACGTCGTCGTAATTCCTTTGGATCTTGTGGAACTGTAATTGCATGAAGATCCACAATGCAAAAAGTTGCATCATATTCATCTTGCATGCTAACCCAATTTTTTATAGCTCCAAGATAATTTCCCAAATGCAATTCACCACTAGGCTGAACTCCTGAAAATGTTTTTTTCATAAATTCTAATAATTTAACAATTAAATCATTCATTATATAAATAAGTATATTAATATAGTAATATACTTACGCCCATTTTACAATCACAAAAGAACACTCTCAGGGAGTGTCCTTTTAAAAATCTATCCAAAATGTTATTTACACCTCAATTACAACCGGTAAAATCATTGGTCGTCTCTGAGTCTTTTGGAAAAGATATTCTCCAATTTTATCACGAATATCATTTTCTACTTGTCGAAAATCCATTTTTGTATCTCTGCTAGTTGTTTTTTTAACAATAGCTCTGACTTTTCGTTTAGTTTCATTTACAAGGTCAAAGTTTTCTTTAACATAAATAAATCCCCTAGAAGTAATTTGCATATTACCTACAATTTCTTTCGTTTTACTGTCAATAAGTACCGTAATTACATACATACCATCTTCAGATAACATTTGTCGATCTCTAAGAACAACATGTCCAATATCTCCAACAC
>JALWAF010000029.1:0-991 GCA_027016355.1 Candidatus Moraniibacteriota bacterium
TACAGCATGAAATCTTTTACGTAGAAATTTATTTGGCATTTGATTATTGAAATTCATTGGTTTTTCAGTAGGCTCAAGACATGTAATATATGCAGTAAAAGTATAATGAAAAAGAATAAAATAAAGTATGATGATTCCATAAATAATTAATATTGTAGTAAATATTGTTATAAGCCAGGTTGGTAGTGTAAATAACAGTAGTATTTTCCAAAAAATATAGAGTCCTATAAAAATAAATATAGAAAAACGCATTTCATTCAGACGTCTCAAAATAAAAAGAGGTGTCTTATGCATGGAAAGAAAAAGAGCCTTGAAAAAACCAATAAAATTATTGCGATAATATTCTGATGTAATAATGATAACCCCGTTCTTCTCAGTTAAATATATAAAGATAAGTACAAAAAATGATGCAATCAAAATAAAAATTATTTTAAATTCAAATAAAGAAATAAATGGAATACTCTGCAGTGTTTTGTCAAAATGTATCTTTGTAATGAGTATGTCTGTGGTATTGAAAAGAGTTTTAATAAGAAAATCAGTTAGAAATAAAATAATGCTAACATAAAATAGTTTAAACAAAAGTTGAAATTCAATCGTTTTATAAAGTGTTTTAGATGTAAGTTGCAGAGTCTTTTTTAAATGTCCTTTTGTTTCTGTTTTGTTCATGATAGTTTTTATTTTTTTTATTTGTTAGATGGTGTAGTTTTATTTCCAATATCAGTCCCAGCGACAAATCCCGTAGTCCAACACAATTGAAGTGAAAACCCACCTGATGGCCTATTGATATTGAGTATATCACCAGTTAGATAAAGATTTGAATATTTACGTGAAGTCATATTTTTGAAATTTATTTCTGAGAGTGTGACTCCACCATCAGCCACTATTGCTTTTTCCATTCCACATGTACCTGAGATGGGGAATGTAAGATTTTTGATCGTATGCACAAGCGTTTTTCGTTCTTCTTTTGTGATAAATTTTGCTTCTTTTTCAC
>JALWAF010000029.1:1001-1453 GCA_027016355.1 Candidatus Moraniibacteriota bacterium
ATTTAATATTTCAAGTGCTATGTTTTTAAATATCATTTTAGGCAAGACATTTTTCATTTTTTTATCAAGGTGTTTGTCTAATAGTTTAATCATTTTTTTATCGAGAGCTTTTTCGTCAGTGTCTGGAAATAAATCAATTACTGCTTCAACAGGACCATTTTTAAGTAATTTTTTAACCTCATTGGCCGAGTTTATGATAAGTGGTCCAGAGATGCCAAAATGAGTGAAGAGAATTTTCCCTATTTTGCGAATTTGTGTTTTGTTATTTTGTACAAAGCGTATTTTCATAAAAGACCACGTTATACCAGATAGATTATGAATCCATTTTGCATCAGTTTTTAGTGGTACTAGATTTGGATTTGAAGCATGAACTTTGTGTCCCATTTTTTCTAAAAAATTAAGTCCATCACCAGTAGCGCCAGTTTCAGGGGCAGCAAGTCCTCCGGTTGCTA
>JALWAF010000029.1:1463-4584 GCA_027016355.1 Candidatus Moraniibacteriota bacterium
TACAAAATTATCAGCTTCATATTTATTATGGTTTGAGTCATTTAGTAACAATATTTTTTTATTGTCACGTTCTAAGGAAATAACTTGCGTATGTGTTTTAATTGTGACCCCACCTTTTTTCATATATTTGATAAGGACGTTGAATACATCTTGTACATTTTGTGTTTTGGGAAAAACTCGATTACGAGCTTCAGTAACAAGAGGTAGATTGTGATTCTCGAAGAAATCAAAAGTATCCTGAACTGAAAACTGAGAAAATGGTGAAAAAAGATATTTTTTAGCTTTACCAAAATTATTTAAAAACGAATTAATATCAAAATTAGCATTTGTAATGTTACATCTACCACCACCAGTAAGCATTAATTTATTACCCAAAGATGTGTTTTTTTCTAATAGTAAAACTTTAGCCCCAAGTTCTGCAGCACGACCTGCACACATCATACCAGAAGGACCTCCTCCTATTACGATAACATCATATTTTCCAGTATTCTTTTTCATATATAATTATAATAGCACAAATAATGCAACTATCTAGTATGACATAAAAATAACTATTATGCAAGAGTTGGTTGCATTTTTATAAGTATGTTTTATAATGTAAATTACAAGGGGTATATAAATAATTAATTGATAAAAGTATGAATAAAAAAATGATTGGGGCAGTTATTACTTTAGTATTTTTGGTGGGTTGTGGCACACAACAAAAAAATGAAGCGAAGCATGACGAAGAGGTAATGAATCCAAGTGAAAATGCAATAACATATAATTGTGATGGGGAGATTGTAAAAGTAGATTTTAATAATGATGTGGAGCCAAAAACTGCAGATTTATATTTTGTGGAGAAAAATACAAAGTTAACTTTACCAAATGTGGAGGCTGCTTCAGGAGCAAGATATAGTGATGAAGATGTCGAATTTTGGACACATCAAGGAGAGGCTAAACTCACTACAAAAGAAACAAACAAAAGCTTAAATTGTACAGAAGAATCAAATAAAGCTATTGATGAAATAGTTGATGAAAATGGTAATGTTGTAACACCCGGATGCAAGGTGTGGTTTGATGGATGTAATACATGTCATGTGGGAGATTCTGATATGTCAATGGCATGTACAAAAAAACTTTGTGCGCCAGAGATAATGAAGGAGGCACATTGTCTTGATAATGAATAAAAAGTAGATTTTACGTAAAAAAATTCTCACGTTCAAATATGTTGGATGTGAGTTTTTCTTTGTTGATGTACAAATTGTATTTCATAAGGTATGATTGATATATAAGATTTGTATTAAATTAAAATATGCATGCACTTTTGTCAACGGTAGAAAATATTTCAGTTTTTGCTGTTTTTGCAATTTACATCTACCTTACAGTTGTAGTGATATTTATTATCATGGAAAATCGTGATACAAGTTCTACATTGGCGTGGATTTTGGTGTTTATTTTATTTCCTATTATTGGGTTTTTTGTTTATATATTTTTTGGACGTAATTGGAAAGTTATTAATCCACGCAAGAAAAATAAAATCAAAGAACTTCAAGAAAAAACAAATTCTATTGTGCAGCAAATTAAGAAAAGACAAGATGATTATATTTCTACTATGCGCAATGTTGATCTTGCTCATGATATTGAAAGAATTTTGCGTGTTTCGCAAAAAAATTCAGATTCACTCCTTACAATACATAATAGTGTAAAAATTTTGCAAAATGGTACAAACAAATTTAAATTTTTAGAAAAAGATCTTAAAAATGCAAAAAAATTTATTCACATGGAATATTTCATTTGGCGCGATGATGAGCTTACGAGGCGTATTAAAGATATCTTGGTAAAAAAGGCTAATGAGGGTGTAGAAATAAGAATTATTTATGACCCAGTAGGCTCTCTTTTGACGACATTATTTCATAGAAAATATTTCAGACAGATGCGTCGAGCAGGTATAGTGGTAATACCATTTTTTAATACACTATCCCCATTGCGTATTACGACTGTAAATTATTTGTTACATAGAAAGATTGTGATTATTGATGGCAGTATTGGATATACAGGAGGTATGAATATGGGTCAAGAATATATAGATGGTGGAAAATTATATAAAAGTTGGCGTGATACACATGTGCGGTTGGAGGGAAATTCTGTTCTATCATTACACGCATCATTTGCAATTAATTGGGAAGAGGCACGAAAAGAATCTTTGTTTAGTGAAAAGTACTTTACAATTCACACTATGGATGAAAATAAACGTGTGCCAGTGCAGGTCATTTCTTCTGAGCCTGATTCATATTGGCAACCAATTAAACAGTCACTCTTTTTAACAATTTTGGCTGCTAAAAAATATGTATATATTCAGTCACCATATTTTATTCCAGATGCAAATTTATTTGAGGCTTTGAAGGTTATGGCTCTTTCTGGTACTCAAGTACATATTATGCTCACTGGTGTGCCAGACAAAAAAATTCCATATTGGGCTGCATTTACATATTTTGAAGAATTACTTTTAGCAGGTGTAAAAATTTATCATTATAATGCAGGATTTATGCATGCAAAAACTATTTGTATTGATGGTCAGATGTGTTCCATTGGAACAACAAATATGGATATTCGTAGTTTACATTTATCTCATGAAAATAATGTTATGATTTATGATAAAGATATTACACAACAACTAGAAAAAGATTATAAAAATGATTTATTACTTTGTAAAGAATTTACGATGAAAGATTACAAATCTGTGAGTGCATTAGCAAAATTTCGTAATTCACTTGTGCGACTGTTGTCACCACTATTGTAAACTAGATAAAAATGTTATAGTATAAAACATTATAAATATAAGATATTATTATGGGAATATTTTCTAAAATTTTTCACACAGATAAATTAGAGTTGCATGATGAAGAAGAAATATTAAATGATGTAACACAACAAGATAAAATTGAAGATGAAGATGAAAATGAAACAATTTCAACACAAAATACAGAATCATCACCATTTTTGACAGATGAGCAAAATGCTGACACTAAGTAAAATCTTAAGTGAAATGAAAGATATATTGATACGTAGTTAAATAAAAACAATTACGTATTTTTTATTCTGGGTGTACTCTTGACAAAATATATAAAAAGTGTTATAA
>JALWAF010000030.1:0-8792 GCA_027016355.1 Candidatus Moraniibacteriota bacterium
CGCCTTCATCTTTATTTATCTTACCAACAACGTTATCTCTAATAACATTCATTACTTTTTGCAAAGCTGGACCAGTCATACCTCCTTCTTCTGTAATTTCCTCTGTAATTTCTTTCCAAAATTTTGCAACTACATTCTCATCGCTCGTATCAATATTTTTAAAACGCCCTTTAATACCGCTTATAGATTGTTCAATAACTTCTTGCTCTTGTTCAGATAGATTCTCCACACCCTTCAATTCACTTTGCTCAACATTAGACACATCAGCTTCCAACTCATTTTCATCCACATCATCATCTTTTACCTCTACACTTTTAATTTCATCTCTATCCATATTCATTATTTTCCTTACCTCGCCCTCAATTTCTTCCATTTTTGTTACAATTTTAAATTCTTCTTCTGTACGACGAGCAATTTCGTTTACATCCATTTCATCATTTATTCCAGATTCAACTTCTACAAAATTTCTAGATAGTGCTTCAAAATGCTCAAAACTATCATTTATTTTTTGTATTTCTTCTACACTCAATTTATTTCCACTATTAATTTTTTTTCTGACTTTTACCAAAATTTGAAACACGGCCTCATGTCGTGCTTCATTTTCTTCACGTCGTAAAGATAATCTTTCTTTCTGTTTTTTTTGTTGTTCTGGATTTTGTTGATTACTCACTTGTACATCCCCAAGTGCACTAAATCCACTACTAGTATGCATATACTTACACCATTAAAAAAATTTTATTTTATATATGTTATAATTATAACACAATAAAAAGAACAAACAAAAAAACCATGGCAATCCTTCACAACTCTAGTCATTGTATAATATCATTATGTATTCTTATAAATAACAACTGTTTTAGCTGCTAAATCATGAATGCCTTGTTTTTTTGGTTTTATTGCAATCATAAAACAAGCGACAAACAAGATAATTAGTATTAATTGAAGAAAGATCGCATGGAATACAATAGAACCAGCTGATAATGGAATAACAAAAGGCGTGACAAAAGAAGTCAATGGCAACAAAACAATAAGTATTCCATTTATAAATTGACGTTTCCATATACGTCCAAGAGGTGCTTTGTGTAATGTATTTACATCACAAACTTCAATACCTAACATTCTTTTACCAATTGTATTTTGACGTTTATTTGTCATAAAAACGAAATAAAAAACATAAACTACAAAAAAAATAAAAATTGATATGAATGATAAAAAACCCATAAAAGAAACCATTATATAATCTGGAATAGATGTACAACACCAGTATACCACCCCTGCCATTGCCCCAGCTACTGCTATAATTGATATTATAATTAATGCGGGGATACCTGAGATAACAGCTACAATACATATATCAATTAATTGTGCTGCAAATCTAACCCAAAAACCTGCGTAATGAATGGGTGTATTATCTGATGGCGTCGTAATGTCTCCATATACATATTCTACCGCTTTTTGAATTTCTATATTATTATATCCCGCCTTTTTCAATTGTTGTACTAAGGATATTTGTGTATATTGACTCTTATTTTTTTGTAAATAATCTACTATTTGTTTATTCATATTGTTATATTCATATATTAGACTTCTTAAAAAACCTATCCACATGTCATTTCGACTGTAGCGGAGCGAAATGGAGAAATCTCTAAACTTACAGCTTTATCATGTTATTATAGCTTTGAGATCTCTCGACTCCACCTGCCTACCGGTAGAGGCAAGTTATCACTACGCTCGAGATGACAATTTTTTAAAGGTTTTTTAAGAAGTTTATTAAATTTTCACCTTTTTATAAACTTAAGTTAAAATTATATAATAAAATATTGCTATTTAGTATTTAAACTCCTTGAATTCCTCTGTTATTTTATCCACAACCTCAACTGGCAATTTATCATCAATATCTTTAGTTATTCTATATGTATATGCCTGCATACCATTTTTTGTAACTTTAGTCCACTCATACAAATATTTTCCATTTAATGCTCCTGAAAGGACAAATCCACATTCTTCACTACTGCCAAATGAAATATCAACTACTTTTGCTGAAGTATTAACACCACTTTTTAAATGCTTACAACCAGCATTAGCTGAATCATACACTGCTTTTTTTAACTTACTTACTAACATACTTTTTGTTTTACGAGGTTTCCGCTTTTCATTTATTGGTATATATCGTTTATGTTCATCAGTATATTCAAATCCAGTAGTTACATCAAAAATAAAATCTTCTTGATCAAAGTGAAACGCAATATCATCAACTGAATCCATTGTAGATTGTGAAGTTGTATTATTCATCTTGAATTTATCTGCCTCTGTCATTGAAACCTGCCTGAAAATAGTAACTATTTTCTCCATATCCCCCAACTCCTTACTACCGTCAATAGCTACAGTAAGTATACTCTGAAATTTGCCTCCGTTTGTAACATCAAATAATTCATATTCTGTTTTATCCATATTCTCATTATATGAACTAATATAAAAACCAAATTCATCATTATTTTCATCATCCCATTCATCAGAGTCTACGTTCCTATCTGCACTTTCACTCATATTTTCATAAAAATCCCTCGTCCCTTCTGAATCATACATGACTCGCTTTGGTATAACAATAATAAATTCTTGATTAACATTTTTGTCTACAGGAGAATAAGTATATTTAACCCCACCTGTAACCAATGTTTCTGTATTTTTTAAAGAAAAATGTATATTATTTATGACAATATCACTATCCTTGCCATCACTATTACTCATCACTACATTATCTTTCTTTGTTTTTTCAGTATCCAAATCATGCTCAACAACACCTTTATTAATTTTTGTATTTTTTTTAAAAGGCTTATCTACCATTTCTCTATGATTAGTGTCATCTGATTTCAGAATATTATTACTTACCCCATACATATAAAAAACAACAATTGTTGCCACCACAATTAAAATAACTGTGATAACACCACATCCAATTCCAAGCGCTCTAAACTTACTCTTATCTGCCACATTTGTATCATTGCTTAAATTATAAACAAAATTGACACCTTCATTTATCTCAGAAGTATTGTAACCTGACTTTTTTAATTGTTCCACCAAAGATTCTTGTGTGTACCGCTCTTTATTTTTTTGTAAATAATCTACAATTTGTTGATTCATATTTTTATTTTTGTATTTACTTTATTATACTAACATAAAAATAAGTATTTCACATCATTTATTTCATATAATTAAGAGTTTTATGTCACATATGATATAATTACAACATACACATAAGATCAAATAAAATGAACACAAAAAATAAAATTATTCACTTTACAATTTTTGGTATCATTGTTTTACTTGCAATTGTTCTGCGTGTTTATAATATTAATAATGCTCCTAGCGGCATTTATCCAGATGAAGCAAATAATGGTACAAATGCCTACGATGCTCAATTGAACAATAATTATCAATGGTTCTATCCTGACAATAATGGACGTGAAGGGCTTTATATTAATCTAATGGCTGTTGGATTTAAATTTTTTGGTGTAAGTATATTTACTATCAAGCTTCCATCTATCATTATGGGGGTACTTACTGTTATTGGTGTATATTTACTTTCTAGAGAATTATTTATATCTAAACCACGTCTTGCTCTGATTGCCAGTTATCTAACTACTGTGAGTTTTTGGGCTGTAAATTTTTCACGTACTGTTTTCCGTGCCATTATGATGCTTCCTGTACTTACTTTTTCTTTTTATTTTATATTTAGAGGAATTCGCACAAATAAATGGTGGAATTTTGCACTAGCTGGATTTATATTTGGATTAGGTTTTCATACTTATATTGCGTTTCGTATAGCTCCCATACTACTCATTGTATTATTTATTTTATTATTATTACAACAGGGTTTTGCAATATTAAAAAAACATTGGAAAAATTTACTTATATTTATCTTATTTGCTTTTATTAGCGCCGCTCCAATCCTTTACACCTTTCATACACATCCCGAATTTTTAAATTCTCGTACTGCTGATGTGTCTGTATTTGCAAATGCCCAAGATGGACTCATGCCGACCCTGACAAAAACCATCACAACTTCTGTACTTAAGTTTAATTTCTATGGAGATCAAAATTGGCGTCATGGCTATCCACCTCAACCAACTCTTGAATTTTTTGTTGGTATAATGTTTGTTGGCGGTATTATATTATCAATAATCATCTTTTTTAATTATCTCATTCGCAGATTTATAGGAAAAGTACACAATCGCAAATTAGTAACACATGGATTATTACTTGCATGGTTTGTAAGTTTTCTTGCGCCGGAGTTCCTCACAACAGAAGGGTTGCCACACGCCCTGCGTTCTATTGGCACACTTCCTGTTGTATATATTTTTGCAGCATTTTTCATTAATTTTATCATTGAACGCTCCAAAAAACTTTCACGAGAACTATATATTGTAACATTATTTTTTATTATCACATTACTTATCATTTCTGGTTTTTGCAATATACTAAAATATCATAAATATTGGACAACAAGTCCACATCAAGCACAAAGCTTTAACAAGGATTTAACAGATATTGCCAAATACATCAAAATTCTCCCACAAAATTCTAATAAATATGTAATCGCAGGCCCATTAGAAAGACTGCCTGTGAAGTTATTAAATGAAACAACTCCAAACTTGTATTTCTTATATGAAGATGAGATTGACGAAATTGATGTTTCAAAAGACTTCTACGTACTAATGTCAAACAAAAAAGCTAACGTCATAGATAATTTATCAAATAAAACAAATATTACTACTGATACCATTGCGACAAACCTAGACACAGAATTTATTATTATAAAACATACTCAATAACATTTTACATTTTTGTTATTCCTGCGAAGACAGGAATGACAATGTCTCAACTCTTAATCTTTAATTAAAATAAATGATTACAAAATATCACAAATTAATAATAGTGGTCATAATTACATTTATGGCAGTCGTCTCATTTTCCCTTGCTTGGACTGACTCTCTCACTTTTGACGAAGTGGCTCATATCTCCGCGGGCTATACTTACGTAAAAGCACATGACTATAGATTAAATCCAGAGCACCCTCCACTTCTCAAGGTTTTATCAGGAATTGCAATTTTACCACTTAGACCAAACTTCGATTGGAATGCTAATTTTTGGACCACTCCAAATAACTACGGAGAATATGGACAATGGGCTGCTGGCAGATATTTACTACATCAATCAGGTAATAATACCGATTGGCTCGTATTTTGGGCTCGTGTTCCTGTTATTATTATTTCATTATTATTTGGAATATTTTTGTTTTTTTGGGGTAAAAAACTTGGTGGAATTATTACTGGACTTTTTGCACTTATTTTATACGCATTTGATCCAAACATCTTAGGTCATGATCATTTTGTCACAACTGATATAGCTATTGCACTTGCAATTGGAATCGCCTTTTATTTCTTCTTACAATTTATCAAAAAACCAACTTGGACAAATGCACTCATAGGTGGACTTGCTCTGGGAGTTGCACAAGTCACTAAATTTTCTGCAATTATCTTATTGCCAATTTTTGCACTAGTTCTAGTAACTTATCCAATAATCAAATATTACAAAAAAGATGAAAGCAGACTTAAAGTGCTAGGACAATATATCCTAAAAGGCATATTTTCTATGATTATAATGTTTTTTACTATCTGGCTTGTCTACATACCAGTAACCTACAAAATGACTGCCGACATACTGCCACCTATTACCAAAATCAAAAGTCAGCCTGAAAAATATGCTCGCGACAAATACTTAAGCAATTTCATATTAACTGCAAACAATAATACTTTTACTCGTCCATTAGCAGTTTATGCACAAGGACTTATGCAAGTACTCAGTCGCGTAGATGATGGTAATGTAACTTATTTTTTAGGAAATGTATCGTCAGAAGCATCACGAATTTATTTCCCTTTTGTTTTTATTGCAAAGCAAACACTAGCACATTTATTTTTCTACTGTATTGCACTTACACTTATTATCGTAATTTTTGTTCGTGGTGTATTTATGTTATTCACTCAAAAATTTCAAACTTCAATTATACAATTTCGAAAGTTTATATTGAGTAGATTTCATGAATTAGTTTTGGGTACATTTATTATTTTTTATAGTTATTTATCAATTACTGGAAATCTAAATATAGGATTTAGACATTTATTTCCTATAATGCCATTTATATATATAATCACTGCAAAAATTATTATTGATTCTTACAAAAATCTCAGAAATCCCAAAAGAAAAAAAATAGTAAGAAGTGCTTTTATAACACTTATCATTTTATTGGTTGCAATCGTCTTAAATGCTTATCCATACTATATGTCTTATTTCAACGCACTCTTTGGCGGACCTTTAAATGGTTGGCATTATGTAACAGATTCAAATGCAGATTGGGGTCAAGACCTCAAACGTCTTAAAATATATATCAACAAACATCCTGAAATTGATAAAATTCGAATTGATTATTTTGGTGGAGATGATATACATAATCGACTTGGTGCAGACAAATATATATTGTGGTGGGACAGCAAACGTCCAATTGAACCTGGCTACTACGCACTTTCTACTTTCTTCATCCAAGAATCTGTTTATGATAAACAAAAGGCAGACGATGATAGTTACCGCTGGCTCCAAAACTACACACCCATTGATCAAGTTGGTACTTCTTTTTTGATTTACAAAATTAAATAAGACTTACTGCTTATACATATATTTATATTTTTGTGCGAACTCTTTAACCATGTCTTTTACATTATTTTTATTTTTTGTATAAACTCTTATTTCTTGAATGCTAGCGCTACCTCTGACTTTTACTAATATACCAGAGTTAAGCTCTATTATTTTTATAGCGTGTTTACCACTTTTTATACCATGTTTTATAAATCCTATTGAAATTTTATCAACTTCATTAACTTTTTGTAAAAAATCTACTAATTTTTCTGCCGCTGGTATCACTGTGGAATGACTTCCCGTTATTTTACCTCCTTGCTTATGACCTTTTGACATATATTTTATTCATTTTCTTTTTTATCTTCGACTTCACTTTTTAATTCTTGCTCATCTTTTATAGATTGTTCAACCCCATCTTTCATTTTATAAAATATTTTTTCTGAAAACCGCATGTCCACATACTCCAAATCACTACGACGACTTGGTAATTCTACTTTTTTTACAAATAATCTTGCAATATCAAAAACCTCATCCAAATCATGTGACAAATCAATAATAATATACCATCCCTCATCAGTCATAAATTGCACCTCATGTGAACCTCGTGAGGCCACTCTAAATGGTTGTCCAATTTTTACATCTAATACATACACCAATTCTTTACTAAGTGTTTCGATTTTGTTCAAATATTCTTCTGTCATTACATGGTCCCCTATAGATATATCTTGATGTGTTTCATCAACTATTACAAAATGCTTATTCTCTACAACAACTGGATCTTCCATTGTTATTTCTCTTTCTGCAATTTCACCATTGAGCACAAAACAAGATTTCATTGCCATACTCTTACACCAAATTGCTACATCATCGTACTCTTGAATGTCTATGATTATTTTATCTGGAAATTGCTTTGTAATATTTACATTTTTTATGCGATTATCTTTTAAGATATCCTCAATGATTTTATGTTTATTTACAAAAAAATAATTTTTTTTCTTAAGACAGGCTATTACTTGACCATCTATATCACTCTCAATAACATTGATAATTTGATTTTTATCAGCTCTATTAGTACCTCGAATATCAAATTGATGTACATTCAATAAATTTGAACACAAAAAAATATAACCTACGCACCCTATAAAAATTATTACAACAAAAATAAAAAATCTTTGTT
This sequence comes from Candidatus Moraniibacteriota bacterium, assembly GCA_027016355.1. Taxonomy (GTDB): domain Bacteria; phylum Patescibacteriota; class Minisyncoccia; order Moranbacterales. Next base: position 7,868 of record JALWAF010000030.1, read on the forward strand.
TCCAAGTACGTGGATTTTTTGTATTCTTTTTTCTTTGTTTGCGTGAGCTATTTTTACGACGTACTATTTTACTTTTTATTTTTTGCGCCATACTAACTTATACAATATTTATAAGGAGGTCTTCCAAAATTAACTGTTTATTCACATTGGTTGAATTCATTCTATTTAACATTTGCTCTACTTTATCTGCTACTTTTATCAATTGAAATTTTTTAGTCTTATGTGCTGCAGCCCTTATACGATGAATCCATACTTGAAAAAAAGTTTGTAGATATACATCATCTTTTTTTGATAATTCCAATGCAAGATTCAGGCGCTCATATACCTTTTTTTGTGCAAGTGTTTGCAATTCATGTCTAGCATATTCCACCGTATCACGAAATTCCTTATCACTATGAATTCTATGTAAAAATCCTGGACGACCACTTATATCATTCACGTATTCACTTTCACCATACACACTACAAAGCTCATCTGCATTTATAGTACCAAATCGCACGACAAAACAACGTGATTGGATTGTTTGTAATAATCGATTCGTGTTATGTGTTATTAATATTATATATCTATCATTTCGTGGTTCCTCCAAAGTTTTCAAGAGTGCATTTTGTGCTGCAAATGTCATTTTATGAGCATCATCTATAATAAGTACTCTTGCTTTTTTATCAGGAGCAAGTGACATAGAATGTATAACATCTGTAATCGCTTCTACAGATATATCTTTTGTAATAATTTTTTTCTTTTTTTCAATCTTTTCGGGCATTATGATATCTACATCACTATCTATTTGATTGCACAATTGCAATTCACCAAACATATCATCATTAACAATTCTATCAGCAAGAGATCTTGCAATAACTTGTTTACCCACATTTTCAGGACCCACAAATAAAAAGCTGTGATGCAAACCACTGCCTTGCACTGC
>JALWAF010000030.1:8802-14399 GCA_027016355.1 Candidatus Moraniibacteriota bacterium
CAATTTCCTAAAGCAGCTATTTCATAAACTTGTCAGAGTTATATCTTTATCCTTCTGTGTTTATAATATTTTTATCATATATATTTTCTTTTTCCAAAAATCTACGCATAGCATCCGCCAACATTTCTACTGTCGGAGCTTCAAATAATTCCCCTGTTATCCCTGGGATAATTGTTTCTCTAGCGCCTCCTCTGCCAAGTGCAATAGTCGGCACACCAACTTGCATAGCCTCCACACACACGATTCCAAAGTCGTCCTCCGCTGGAAATAATAACGCCCTTGCATTTTTCAGATATTGTAACTTTTCTTCTTCTGACACATATCCCACCATTTTGATCGTTTCACCTGCTATCTTACTTAATGCAGCCCACTCTCTTCCAGTCCCTACAACAGTAAGTGGCAATTGTAATTTATTACATGCTTCAATTGCTAGTGCAACATTTTTATATTTTGACAATCGTGAAATAATCAAAAAACTTTTTTCCCCTTTTTCAACAATTTTGTCATTAACATTCAAATTAACTCCAGGATAAATAACTTTAGCACTTCTACGATAATACTTTTCAATTCTTTTTTTCGTATATATAGAATTTGCAATTAATACATCTGGACGCTGAGCAGCCTGATGGTCCCAAACTCGCAAATAACTCAATAGCAGTCTGGTGCAAAAACGATTTTTTTTACCTACTGCTTTTTTTAAATAATGTTCATTTTCATCCCATACATAACGCATCGGGGAGTGTATATATGCAATATGTTTTGTATTGAGTCTTGTCACAATCCCCTTGCTCCAAGCCCCTGAACTAGAAATAACTAAATCAAAATCTCGCAAGTCAAAACTCTCTATAGCAGTACCAAAAAATGGTGTTAGAAGTCTGTATCGCTTTTTTAACCACTTTGGCCACTTCTGCAAAAAACTAGGACGAATATCTTTACCAACAAATTGTTTGCCCATTCTATCCTTATCATACAATAAAGTATAAATCGGCGCATTGGGAAATATTTCAACAATATCTTCAAGAACTCTTTCCGCACCTCCAGGATACAATAAAAAATCATGGATAATTGCCACTTTTAAATCCGTCATATTCGTCTCTTGACTTTTTTCTTTTTTTGTGTTATAGTTATATGAAGTCATTAATTTTGAAAAAATGATTGAATACATTGTATATTCTATCATTTTTATCAGTTTTTTAACAATAGCAACAAAGGGAGAAAAATCATGTGGAAAAATTTAACTATTACAGGCAAAAGCCTTATTGTAGTAATTTCTATTATTGCTACAATATATACTATCGTATCCACAGTAAGGCAACTACGCACCACAACAGCACAACAGTTGCCAAAAGAAAAAATTGAAATTACTCCGGCATTTGAATTCACACAATCCGGACAATTCATTGTTCACAAAAAGAGTTGGTTTGTGGGTAGCGCACTGCCAAGTGTGCCTGTCCATACAAAAATTAAATACAAAGAAGGCAATCGTTTAATTTTTGTTTATCCTAAAAAAGAAAATGCCGATGTTGCAGTTTTTGCAACAGATGTTGCATACCTTCCAGATGGTTGGAAGGTGGTTGCTGCTCAATAAAGGACAACACCGCGTACAAATGAATATCTGTGCGTGGTGTTTTTTATTTTTATTAAAATTTTATCAATACCTTAGCAACTAATCGTGCGCACCTATTCCAATCAAATCTTTTTATATTTTCAAACCCTCTCGTAATCGCATCATGTCTTGCTTTTTCATTTGTCAATAATAAATTTACTTTTTCTGCAATGTCAGATGCTATTATTGGGTCTACTAAAAATGCACTTGTTTTTGCTATTTCTTTTAATGATGAATTATTTGATGTTACTACTGGCACGCCTAATTGTTGAGCTTCCAATACTGGTAAACCAAATCCTTCGTAAAGTGTTGGGAATACAAAAACCGAAGCATTTCGCAAAAGTGCCCATTTTTCATTTTCAGATACAAATCCAGTTACGATAATGTCCTCTCTAAATGGATGAACATCAATTTCACTAGCGATTTTGTCCCATCCATATCCACCTTTACCTACTAGTACTAACTTTTGTGTAATCCCAAAATGTCTTCTGAGAATTTCATATGCATTTATAATATTTGAAATATTTTTACGCTCTTCCAATCGTCCTATAAAAATTAAATATTTTTGCTTTTGTATTTTATATTTATGTAATATTTCCGTATCAAATTGAATGTTTTCTTCTGGTGCTGGATTAACACCTTCATATACAACACGTATCTTTTCTTTTGGTACATTATATAGATTTATTAAATCTCGTTTTGTACTATTTGATACACAAATAATATTTTTTGACCACTTACACGAATTTTTAATTCCTCTTCGCATAGAAAATCTCTCATATGCTGAATATGATTTTGGTTGCATTTCAAACTCAAGTCCGTGCACAACAGATGTTGTGTCTTTTGGATGAATTGGTGGTGTAATATGACCTGGTACTAATAATTTTTGAGGTTTATGAAAAAAAAGTGCTAGTGACAATCGCAAATATGTCCAAAACCGCGGTGCCCATAATTCACGTACACTCCATAATTTAGGCAATTCAAAATCAACATTTTCCATTGTGCCTTTACGAATGTATAAAACGACCGATTGTGTATTAAGAGGCCTACGTAAATGTTTAATGAGTTGATAAGAATATTCCTCAATTCCTGTGCGTTCATGTAAAAATGCACGTGATGCATCAATTGCTATTTTCATTATTTTTTGCTAGCTAAAATTGTCTTTTTATAAACATCTAAATTATCCAGAACTTTTCCTGAACCACGAACTACACATCTGAGAGGATCGTCCGCAACATAACATGGTACACCAATTGTTTTTGTAATAAGTTGATCCAAATTTCTCAACAATGCTCCTCCGCCAGAAAGAACTGTCCCCTTATCCATAATATCTGCTGATAATTCCGGCGGGGTCTCTTGTAGAACCTTCTTAACTGAATTAATAACTTCCCTAAGTTCATCTTGTAACGCCTCCGTTATTTCATTTGAAGAAATAACGATCGTTTTTGGTAGTCCGCCCATCAAATCCCGTCCACGAATATTCATTCTATCTTCCTTTGTTTGCACAATTGCACTTCCAATTTTAATTTTAATTTTTTCTGCCATTCGCTCGCCTATAGCCAAAGAGTACTTACGTTTAATATAGTCTGCGATTGCTTGATCAAACTTATTTCCTCCCACACGAGCACTATGTGATGATACTACTCCCCCCAAAGATATTACTGCTATTTCACTTGTTCCTCCGCCAATATTAATTATCATATTACCTTGTGCCCCATGAATCTTAATCCCGGCTCCAATCATTGCAAGTATTGGCTCCTTTACAACATACACCCTTTTTGCACCAGCTTTTTCTGCTGCGTCTACAACTGCACGACGCTCTGTAGAAGTAATGCCAGCTGGTATTGATATCATAACTTCAGGACGTAAGAAAAATACCCTACCTGTTACCTTTCTTATAAAGTACTTAAGCATTGCTTCTGTCACACGATAATCAGCAATTACTCCATCTCTAAGAGGTTTGTATGCCATTATGGTATCTGGAGTACGACCAAGCATTTCTTTAGCTTCATCACCTACAGCCAATACTTTATTCTCCGCCACTGAAACAGCCACTACAGATGGCTCATCCACAACAACGCCTTTATTTGGCACAAACACAAGTGTATTTGCCGTCCCAAGATCAATTCCAATTTTTCGCACAACTATACTCATAATATACTACTTAAATTTTGACACTTCACTTATTATCTTTTTACACTATCACACATAAAAAATTAAAATGTAATATATCTACCAGCAATATAATTATCTATCGGCTCTCTCGTCGTTTGTGTAATTTTTTGTGGTAGTTCATTCAGTGCAAACCATTTAATATCATCACATTTATGAGGTTCCATATTTTTTGGCTTTCCCTTTGTAATACGTGCTATAAAATTAAAAGCTACCCAATGCTGATTTTCAGACTTTATAATATGATCTGTGTGTGGTAAATATCCAGTAATTTCTATTTCAATATCCAGCTCTTCTTTTATTTCTCGTTTTATTGCTTCTGCAGCGGTTTCGCCAAATTTTACACCGCCACCTGGTTTTGACCACCACCCTGCTTCATTGCGAACTTCCTGACCTCTTTTTATTAAAAGTGCTTTTCCCTCATCATTCAAAATTAAAACACCACCACCTACACCTACATAATCTTTGCCCTGTATTAATTTTCCTGTCATAATATATTACATTTAAACACTATTCTTTTATTAAGGCAATATCAACACCTATTTGTCTGAGTCTATTTTCTAAATCTTCATATCCACGATTAATTGAATATACTCCTCTGAGAATTGATTTGCCCTTTGCTCCAATCATTGCTACTAACATTATTGCAGCAGGTCTAAGTGCTGGTGGAGACATAAGGTCAGCACCCTTCAACTGTGTAGGCCCAGTAATTTCCACGCGATGTGAATCTATAAGGGTTATATTTCCACCAAGACGATTAAGCTCAGTAAAATATACAGCCCTATTTTCATACACCCAATCATGAATAAGTGTTTTACCACTAGCCATCATTGCAATTGGCACAAAAAATGGAAGATTGTCCATATTTAATCCTGGAAAAGGTAATGCATGAATTTTATCTTCAAGTGCCTTCAATTTAGAAGGTATCATTTTTATATCAACCAATTTTGTTTTTTTATTACGTGATTTATATTTCCGTAAAATTTCAAATTTCTGACCCATTTTTTCAAGTTTCAAAAGTTCTAATTCCAAAAATTCAATCGGGCATCGTCTCACAGTCAATTCACTTTTTGTCGTAATTGCAAGAGAAAGAAAAAACATTGCCTCAATCGGATCTTCACTAATATCATATGTGATATTCTTTTTCAATTTCTTTTTTCCACGAATTTCCAGAGTTGTTGTACCTATTCCTTTAAATTTAACCCCCAGTTTTTCTAGAAAAAAACAAAGGTCTTGTACCATATAATTTGAAGTTGCCATCTTTATCACAGTTTTGCCTGGTATTTGTGCTGCTGCCATAATTGCAGTTTCTGTTACAGTGTCTCCTGATTCATACAATACATTACTATCGGCTGGTTTCAGTGAATTTGCAGAAATATTAAATCCTTCATTTGTCGCTACTATATCTATTCCATAATCTTCTAGCGCATATAAATGTGGCTTAATTGTACGCTCACCCAACTTACAACCGCCTGCTTGTGGGATGAAATATTTCCTATGTCGACCACTCAATGAACTAATCAACATAATTGCACTACGAGTCTTTTCTGCTGCTTCTTTATTTATATTACGAAGAATAAATGACTTGGGAGACTTAAGTATTAATGTCTTATCTTTCTTTTCTACTTCCATTCCTATACTTTCCAAAATTTCTATCCACCTATTTACTTCTTCTATCTGTGGGACATTTTTTAGTGTTGTTGTACCATGATTCATAACTGATGCAGCCAAAATTGCAACTGCTGCATTTTTTGAATCATTAACTGTAATTTCACCTGTCAATTTTTTATTTTTTTTATTTTCAATATATTTCATATTT
>JALWAF010000031.1 GCA_027016355.1 Candidatus Moraniibacteriota bacterium
ATATTATTTACTAAAAGTGCCCCGACAATCTCGGGGCACAGTAACACTATTTTTCAGCATCCTTTTTTACAGGATTATCTTTTTCCTTTTCTTTTTTATCCTTTTTTTCATCTTTTTTCTTATTCGGCTTTTCAGCGTCAGATGATTTATTTTCTTCTTTGTTTGAATCTTTTGAGTCACCCTCTTTTAACTTTTTTTCATCCATTAATACTAGACCCATCCGATGTTCCTTTGGTTCAATTGAAAGCACTTTCCACATATAACTTTCTTTTTGTGTAATTTTGTCTTCCATTTTTTTACCTGGATACATTTCTTGAAATTCACTAATATGTGCAAGTCCATGGATATCTTTATCAAGATAAACAAAAGCACCAAAATGATTGATTTTATCAACTTTTCCTTCATAGATTTCACCGACAGTATACTTCTCTGTAATTTTTGTCCATGGATCTTCTTGCAAAGCCTTGATTGAAAGTGAAATACGAGTATCATCTATACCAATAATCTTTGCCTCTGTTTTATCACCAACTTTAATAACTTCTCTTGGATTATCAATTAATTGCCAAGCTAATTCACTAATATGAATAAGTCCTTCAAGTTTTGACTCTTCTTCATCTTCCGCTCCAGCCGGTGTAAATTTCACAAATGCACCAAAATCAACAACACCACTAACCTCACCTGAAATTGTATCTCCAACATGTAATCCTGCAATAGCTTCACGCTCCATGTCACTATGAGCAGCTTTTTCAGATACAATTAATTTTTCATCTTCTTGATTTATATCAATAATACGTACTGGTAATTCTTTATTTATAAGTCTTTTAAGTAATTCAAGAATTTTATTTTTATCACCATCTTCTACACGAGGATAATTTTTACTTGAAAGTTGAGATACAGGCAAAAATCCTGTCACACCATTAACCTCAACCATAAGTCCTCCTTTATTTGCATCAAGCATTTTAACAGAAACTGTTTCCTCATTCTCTTTTTTAGCACGAAGATCATCCCATGCTCGCTCATATGAAGCTTCACGAATAGAAAGCTCAATATATCCATCATCATTATCCAAATCAATTACAGTAGCCGTTACTTTACTTCCAAGTTGTAATTTATCATCAGATGCAAGTCCACTTTTTGCTTCACGACCAATAACCATACCTGTACCAATCGGCCCAATATCAAGTAATACAATACTACCCGAAATATCAATAATTGTTCCTTCAATAACATCTCCAACATTTGGAATAGCTACATCTGCATCATTCATTAATTCTTCCATATCCATCTTTTCTGATGCGACTGTTTTTTTATCATCTTCTACAACATCTTTTTGTTTTTTACTTTTTGTTACAGTTTTCTTTAGTGATTCTTTTTCATCAGAATCTTTCTTTACTTGTTTTACAATCTTATCCAATAAATCATCTACTTTTACCATAATGTTTTGATTAATTTTTGTATATTTTGATACAAAAATTAGTCTGCGCGTTTACCTCAGACTTCTATTATATAATTACAAACGCAAAAAAATTTTCACCAAGAAAATTATCAATCAAGTATTACAAAAGAAATTACATCATTTCTCCTGTCTGTTTTTTATTTAAAACAGATATTCTTTTGTTTAATAATTATCTTTGTTCTCTGAAGTATATATTAAAATCAATAATTTTGCAAGTGTTCATAATCCCTCTTGTCAATTACCAGTAGAAATGTCATACCTCTGTTTTCTTTAGAAATGTCATACTTGCAAAAATATGCTAGTATCGTTTGTTAATTAATAAACAAGCAATACTATGGGAAACACAATAACAATGACAAAAAAAGAAGCAGAAAGGTATAACATCATACAACGTCTAATTAACCAAGAAATCGATGGAACACAAGCAGCTAATCTAATTGGAAGATCAGTTAGACAGACTAAAAGAATAAAGGCTAGTGTTTTAAAAGCTAGAGAACAAGGCAAACAAGGAATTGAAGGAGTAATTCATAAAAGCAGAGGAAGGAAAAGTAAAAAAAGAATACCACAGAACAAACGAGATAAAATAGCTAAATTAAAACAAGAAAATTATGATGATTTTTCAACAACTCTTTTTAAAGAAAAGTTAGAAGAACTTCATGATTTAGAATATGGCTACGAAACAATACGCAATATATTAATAGAAAAAGGGTTACATAAAGTAAGAACTAGAAAGGCTAATAAAAAACACTTCTCCCAAAGAAAAAGAAAAGAATCATATGGAGAAATGATTCAGTATGATGGTTCATATCATGATTGGTTAGAAGGAAGATGTACAGACAAAGAAATGAAACATGAGCAATGCCTACTATTAGCAGTAGACGATGCTACTGGAACTCCCACTACTAAACTAGCCAAGAATGAAAGTATCGAAGAAACATTCAAATTTTGGAAAAAATATATTAAAGAAAAAGGTAAACCATTAACCATTTATCTCGATAAATTCAGTACTTACAAGGTAAATCACCCTAATGCTGTAGATAACAAGGAGTTTAAAACACAGTTTCAAAGAGCTATGGAAGATGAACTAGGTATTAATGTCATCTTTGCTCGTACACCACAAGCTAAGGGACGTGTAGAACGAATGAATAGTACTTTTCAAGATAGATTAGTTAAAGAAATGAGATTAGTAAAGATAAGTAATATCAAAGATGCAAATAAATTTATTGAAAAGGAATTTATTCCTAAATTCATCAAAAAGTTTAATGTCAAAGCTGTAAAGAAAGGAGATCTTCATAGAAAATTAAGCCAAAGAGAAAAAGATAATCTAGACCATATCTTTTCAATTAAGAATACAAGAAAAGTTAGAAATGATTTTGTGGTTCAATACAAAAATAGATATTTTCAATTAGCACAGACACAAAAGAATACTACTGTCTACAAAAAAGATGAGGTGGTTGTAGAGGAGTATTTAGATAACTCCATTCACCTTTGCAAGAAAACTAACCATGGAGATAAATATTTAGATTTTATAGAATTGCCAATTAAGCCAGCTAAAGAAATAGATATTAAATTACCAGCTGTAACCAAAACTAAAACAACCTACATACCACCAGCGAATCATCCATGGAGAGATCAATTAATATTTAAAGCTCAACAAAAATTTAAAGAAAAAAGTCGAATTTAAAAGTTTTTAATTTTTTAATTTTTTCCCAGGTATGACATTTTAATTTAGTAATGAAGTATGACATTTTTATTTACAATTGACATGTTCATAATTCCTCACACCCAGATTATTATTCTTGTAAAACTTATCTACTAAACAGGCAGGATTCGCAAAAATAACTAGGTGTGTAAGGTATTGTCTTGTTATTCCCACATATTATAAAAACAGACATTAACTGTCTGTTTTTATAATTTTTATATCAAAAATTTCTTTTTACTAGAAGATAGATCTAGGAAATCATCAAGTGACTCTATTAAACGCATACTTGTTGATTCTCCAAATGATACCCCCTCTACACGACAACCTGTTGTGCTTTGGATATATTCTACAAGTGGAATATAATCACCATCTCCTGAAGCAAGTATTACTACATCCACACTTTGCGCTATTTTTATAGCATCCATCGCAATTCCTACATCCCAGTCACCTTTTTTTTGACCTCCTGCAAAAATTTGCAATTCTTTTGTCTTAATTTCAAACCCAACTTTTTCTAATGCATCAAAAAATTTATCCTCTTGAGCCTCTTCTGTGGAAATTCCATACCCAATCGCACGAATAAGTTTTCTATTTTCCACCGCTGCTGTTAATAAATTCTTAAAGTTAACTTTTTTATTATATAAAACACGTGCACTATAGTACAAATTTTGTATATCTATTAATACACCTACACGCTGATCTTTAAATTTCATATTTTTAATTTACCTAAATTATATTTGTCTAAAAATTTATCTCTTATCCTTAATAACAATTTTAATATATATTTTAAAGAAAAAATTTTAAAAAAGAAGAGCGTATTATTTACGCTCTCTCAATCCAAGTTTCTTTATAATTTTTTTATAAACTTTTTCATCTGTACGAGCTAAATAATCCAACAATCTCTTTCTTTTTGCAACCATCTTTAGAAGTCCACGACGAGAATGAAAATCATGTGCATTTTTCTTCAAATGTTTTGTAAGTTTATTAATTCTTGAAGTAAACAATGCTATTTGATATTCCGGAGATCCTGTGTCATTATCATGACGTTTTACTTCACTTGTTGCGTTTACTTTTTGGCGTTTTGTTAATGCCATATATTTTTATTCTGCTATATAGTCGTGCTAATTTATAAACACCACTATACACGAGAGATAAATTAATTACGTCTTAAACTATACTACAAAAATTTAATTTTGGCAATACCATATTATTATCCTTTACAAATACTTGACGAATTCGTTATTTTACACTATGATGATGAAAGGTTTTGATATACCTTATATATCAAATATTTTTTGATTTTTATTATAATTTTTTTAAACAACAGACTTATGCGAACTGAGGTAACAAATTTCAATAAGACACAGAAAAAAGATATGATAAATTTTCG
>JALWAF010000032.1 GCA_027016355.1 Candidatus Moraniibacteriota bacterium
GTTTAAACAATGAGGAAAAATATTATCAAAGATTAATGGAAATTTATAAAAGAGTGTCTAAATAACTATGTCTAAAAATAAAATAAATAATTTCATAAATTATATACATCGCATCTTGTTTAACTCTGAAGCGGGAGAACGTACTTTTGTGTTTGCAAAAAACATCTCGTTTTCTTTTTTAGGAGGGCTTGTTGCTTTTGTGATATTGTTTGGAGCTAGTGTAGTGGCTGCTCGCGTACTTGGTCCGGCAGAATATGGTAAATATGCTGTTGTTTTTTCTATCGCGCAAATGTTATCACTGTTTTATGTGCTTGAGTTAGATGTCTCAGCATTATACTTTTTAACAAATAATTCTAAAGAAAAGAAAAATATTGCAGCATCGATAGTGTTGATGCTTCTGATAAATATTATAATATTTACATTTTTTGCGATTAGTATTTATAAACTTATAATGCCAAGAGATATTTCACAAGTTGCATTTATGGGCGCAATATTTATAGCATTTACTTTTGCACTCAAGCGTATGATGGATGCTTTTTTGCGCGTTGAAAATCTATTTAAAAAACAAGCAATATTTAAAGTATCAGAAGCCATTGTAGTTGTTGGTGTACTGGGAATTTCTTTTTTTGTATTAAATCAACGAGAGTATTTTTCATATGTTTGGGCTGTTATTTTGGGTGGTATGACATTTACACTTTTGGGAGGGATAGTGGTGAAAAATATAATTACAATTCGTGGTGCAAATACAAAGTGCATGAATAAAGTATTTCGATATAATGTGTTTGGACTTATCGGGGCAACAGTTAATGCGATTGTAAAAAATATGGACAAGTTAATTATTGTTGCATTGTTGGGTGTAAGTGTTGGTGGTGTGTATGCAGTGTACTTTACAGTATCTGTAATTATCGGAGCACGAATAACGCAGCTTTTTATAAATGTATTTTTTCCTGCGGTACGTGCTGATGGTGTGAATGTGAAAAATGTTTTCAAAAAAATAAATAAATTATTTGCAAAAACTGTTATTCCGTTAATTATTATAGCTAGCGGTGGCGTGGGATTAATCATTATTCTGTATGGTTCGCAGTATCCATTTGTGTGGCCTTGGGTCATTTTGGCTGGTGGATATATTACAGCAAACTTTTTCGCATCACTTTATGGATGGTTACTTTCGAGTGTGTCACGGAAAGGCTATAAGGCGTATAACATGTCATTTGTATATGGTATTATAATATATGGAAGTTTTTTGTGGGCTGTGTTTATGAGTGATTTATTTGGGATTACAGCATTACTGATTGGATTAATAATTTACAGGATTGTAGGAGGTGTAGTTTCTTATTTTGAATTGAAAAAAATAATTTAGTTAATATTTATTATTTAGTTTATAATTTTTTGCACGAATTTATATGTAGTGATATAATATGGAGAGATTATTAATTAGTGACATATTATTAAATATGAAAAAATATAAAATAAAAAATCTTTTTATATCAAAATTACAACAGACACAGAAGGGTTTTACTCTTATCGAGTTACTCATGGTTGTTGCAATTATTGCAATCTTGTCAACGATGGTCCTTATTACACTTGATAGTGGTAGAGAAAAAGCTGAATTAAATAGATATTTTTCATATGGAACTCAAATGTACAGATTGGCGGCAGGCAGTGCAGCAGCAGGACAATTTGATAGTCATAAGACTGGGTTGACAGATGGTACTGCTGTATGTTTGAGTAAAACGTGTGCAGATACCGGGACAGGCCTTGATGATCCCGCGGGAGCAGATATGAAAAAAGCTCTAACATATTTAACTAAAATGCCAGACACAACTGAGGAAAATTCTCAAAGTCCATATAATTCTAATCAAGGAGTTACAATAACATATAAACCAGGAGGACTTAATGTTGTTCGTATAACTATGTATCTTGTGAATGGTAATCGAACATTTGTTAACACTAAATGTAAATCTATAGGATGGGCAATATCTTCTAACGAAACCTCTTGTTATCAAGATGTTAAGTTAAGCAGTAGACTATAAATTATTTAATTTAATTTAAAAATAAAAAAATGATTGAAAAAATTCAAAGTTTAATAGAAGATAATACATCTCTGGATGTAACAAGAAAACAAGTTATATTATTTTTGGTTGTGGTAGGTTCACTATTAGTTTTGATTATTTTTATGATGATTCGATCTTCTAATAGTGTCAAAAAAGATCCAAAAGGATATGTGCCACCAAAATCAAATGTTGTAGATCCAATACATATACAAGGGCAGTAGTAATAAAAATTTTTAAAAACACTTCATCTTGGTTTTGAAGTGTTTTTTGTTTGTGTATTATTTTGTTTGTTTTTCGAGTTTGATACGGATATCTTCTTCTTGTAGAGCTGTTATGATTTCTTCTAAATTGCCATCTAAAACATTTTCTATGCCACTCCAGTTTTTTTTGATGCGGTGATCTGTGATACGATCTTGTGGGAAATTATATGTACGAATTTTTTCACTCCTGTCTCCTGTGCCTACTTGAGAACGTCGTTCGTCTCCTATTTCTTTCGCATGTTTTTCTTGTTCATTTTGAAGTATGCGAGAGCGCAGGACTTTCATGGCTTGAGCTTTGTTTTTGTGTTGAGATTTACCGTCTTGGCATGATACGACTGTACCTGTAGGAATGTGTGTTATGCGTACTGCACTCATGGTAGTATTTACGCTTTGCCCACCTGGTCCACTAGATGCAAATGTATCAATCCGCAAGTCTTTTGCTTCAATATTGACATCAACTTCATCAACTTCTGGAAGCACTGCTACTGTTGCAGTTGATGTGTGGATTCGTCCTTGTTTTTCTGTTTCGGGGATGCGTTGTACACGGTGTACACCTGACTCATATTTCATAAGTTTATAAACAGGCTCTGTATTGCCAGAAGCATTTATTTCAAAAATAATTTCTTTATAACCACCGATGCCAGTTGCATTGGAGTGAATGATAGAAACTGTCCAGTTATTTTTTTCTGCAAATCGTGAATACATGCGAAAGAGGTTGGCTGCAAAGAGTGCAGATTCATCACCTCCAGCACCACCACGGATTTCGACTATGACATTTTTTATATCATCTGGATCTTTTGGCAGTAATAGTACTTCAAGTTCTTTGGTCAGAGTATCAATTTGAGACGCTAATTTAAGATTTTCTTCAACAGCCATTTGTTTTAACTCCTCATCAGATTCTGTGTTTATTATTTCGGCGTTGTCTTTCATGTCAGAAGTTACTTTTTCGTATTGAGTAATTTTTGCTATGATAGGTTCTATCTCAGATTGCTTTTTATTGAGAGCTATCATTTTTTGAGGATCTTCTACCACACTAGGGTCGTGTAATTGATTTGTGATATCAGTGTATTCTTTTTTTACATTGTTTATGATGTCTTGCATAATTTAAAGTGTGCAATGGTTTATGTTTAACAGTTAATGATATGTATAGTAACTATACGTGAATTTGACTACTGCGTCAAAAGAAAATGACACTCACGAGGAGTGTCATTATAAGAGTAAGGGGTGTATTTAAGCAGTTGCTTTTTCTTGCTTTTTAACTTTTTCTTGTTTTTTTGCTTCTTTGCTCTTTATAGTCTTTCTAGTAGCTTGCTTATCTTTTGCCTTTTCAACCAGTTTTTTGAATCTGTCAACACGACCCGTGGAGTCAACAATTTTTTTCTTGCCGGTATATATTGGGTGACACTGTGAACATGATTCAATAGTGAGTTCTTTTTGTGTTGCACCTGTAACGAATTCTGCACCACAAGAACATTTAATTATTGCATCAGCTACATAATTTGGATGAATATCTTTTTTCATAATAGTTTTTCAAAAAAATTAACATAAAACAGAAGTGAAATGTGTTTACATATCACTGCAGTACAGACTAACATAGTTTTATTTAATTGACAAGAGTAAACAAGTCGTGTATCATATAACACATTAATTAGTAGACTTTTAAATAAGTCTAAATCAAGCATATATTTGTAAGGATCCATTCCTGTCAATATATTTTTTTGTTGATAAGGATCGCTTGGGTAAAATATATGTGTAATATTTAAGGATAAAGTAATATGAGTGAAGTAAAAAAAGATGTTATCACAAAAGATGGTAGCAAGGAAGTTAGTGAGAAAGAAGATGATAAGCAAGATGTGAAAAAAGTTGCATCAAAAAAACGAAAGAATATATTTGAGGATTATAATTGTGATGATATGGAGTTGACCATGCCAGCACTTCTAAAGGCAGGTGTGCATTTTGGTCATCAAAAAGCACGCAAAAATCCAAAGATGAATCAATATATTTATACAACACGTAATAATATCAATATTATTGACCTTGCAAAAACAGTGGATTTAACAAAGGAGGCAGTAGACTTTTTGTCTTCTGTGAAAAAAAGCGGTAAGAAAATTCTTTTTGTAGGCACAAAGAAACAAACTCATAATTTGGTTAAAGATATAGCAGAATACACAGATAACCCATTTGTAATAGAG
>JALWAF010000033.1:0-2855 GCA_027016355.1 Candidatus Moraniibacteriota bacterium
CTCTTTCAACAGCACTTTCAGTTGCAAGAATTTTTTCTCTGTAATATTCATCAAATGTTTTTTCCCTTTTTTCTCTACTATTTGACTTGTTTATTTTTTGTGTCATTTTTTTACGATTAACATAAATTACACATCAATATTTTCAACTGTTTTTGCATGAGTTTGAATAAATTGTTTTCGTGGCGCAACTTCACTACCCATAAGTAAATCAAAAACTCTATCAGCAGCTTCAGCATCCTCAATTGTTACTTGCTTCATTTTTCTATGTTCTGGATTCATTGTTGTTTCCCACAATTGTTCTGGGTTCATCTCACCCAAACCCTTATATCGTTGCAAAGATAATCCTGCAATTTTTTTATCTTCATCACTCTCTATTTCATCATCATTCACTCCTAATTTTTTCAATAATTTAACTTTATCGTCTTCTGTATAAACATAATATACTTTTTTTCCTTTTTTAATTTGATAAAGTGGTGGTTGTGCTATATAGATATATCCCATTTTTACCAATTCTTCATAATATCTATAAAAGAATGTCAGTAATAATGTACGAATATGTGATCCATCAACATCAGCATCGGCCATGATGATAATTTTATGATACCGCAATTTATTTACATCCACCGCATCCCCAATTCCAGCACCCATTGCAATAATTATTGGCTTGAGTGTATCTGATTTTACAACCTTATCAAGACTAGTCTTTTCTACATTTACTAATTTACCTCGCAACGGTAAAATTGCTTGAAACATCCTATCACGACCTTGTTTTGCACTACCGCCAGCAGAATCTCCCTCCACAATATATAATTCTGAATCTTCTGCTTTACGACTTGTGCAGTCAGCTAATTTTCCTGGGAGCGTCATACCATCTAATGCACCCTTTCTAAGTACTGCATCTTTTGCAGCACGTGCAGCGTTTCGTGCCCTTGCTGTGAGTAAACATTTTTCAATCATTGCTTTTGCGTCTTTTGGATTTTCTTCCAAATATGCTGAAAACTCCTCAGCAAAAACACTTTGGACAACTCCTTTTACCTCCGGATTTCCAAGTTTTTCTTTTGTCTGACCTTCAAATTGTGGGTTTGGTAATTTTACATTAATGATACATGTAAGTCCTTCTCTAGCATCCTCTGATGTTAAATTTTTATCTTTTTCTTTTAAAATTTTATTATTCCTCGCATACACATTTAAACATCTAGTTAATGCAGCACGAAAACCCGCAACATGAGTACCGCCTTCCGGATTTAAAATATTATTTGCAAAAGCATGTAATCTTTCTTTAAAAGAATCTGTATACTGCAATGAAATTTCAACATATATATCACCTTGTTTCTTTTCAATATAAACAGGCACTTGATTACGAACTTCTTTATCACGATTGATAAACTTCACAAAAGAAATTATACCTGAATCAAAATAAAAGCTATGTCTTTTTGCTTTAAATGCATCCTTTTTCCCAGTTACATCTCGCACATCTTCAATATCAAGACGAATCCCCTTTGTAAGATAAGCCTGATTTCGCAAATGCTTTACAATTGTATCAAAATTAAATTCTGTTTCTGGAAAAATTGTGGCATCTGGTTTAAACATAATAGATG
Organism: Candidatus Moraniibacteriota bacterium; assembly: GCA_027016355.1. GTDB lineage: Bacteria > Patescibacteriota > Minisyncoccia > Moranbacterales. The sequence goes on from JALWAF010000033.1 coordinate 1,599, forward strand.
TCCCTGTATCATCTTTTTTTACCTTACCTATTGCTTTGACTTTTCCTTGTGGCTTACCCTTTTTATATTCTTGCATCCAAATTTTACCATCACGTTTAACTTCAACTCTAGCCCATTCCGAAAGAGCATTTACAACTGACACACCTACACCATGGAGTCCACCAGATACTTTGTAACCACTTTCATCACCACCAAACTTACCTCCAGCATGAAGAACTGTCATAACGGTTTCTAATGTGGATTTTTTAGTTTTTGGATGTTTGTCCACTGGGATACCACGACCATCATCAGATACTTCCATAATATTGTCAGGTAATATTCGCACTGTACATGTAGTTGCATAACCTGCCATAGCCTCATCAACACAGTTGTCCACTGTTTCCCAAATAAGATGATGTAGTCCCACTAAACCAGTTCCACCAATATACATTCCAGGACGTTTTCTCACTGGCTCTAATCCCTCCAATACTTGAATTGATGATGCTCCATATCCAGTTTTTTTAGTTGTTTTCTTTTTTGCTACCATATTTGTAATATATTTATCAATTTATCATTTTTAAAATCTTTATCTCGTGAGAAAATACAATTCTACTAAAAATACTATACCTAAAACTATAAGTGCATCCCACCACAACAATACCTTCATCTGTTGCATTCCGACAAGAACTGTTGCAAATACACCAATCAAAATACCTTGCCGCACAGCCATGCCAATTTCACCAAGTGTAAGCATGTCTCTAGCCATTTTATGCCACAACCATGTCAGTATGAGCACACTCAAACCGCTAATAGTTAGAAAAAATGTCAAATAAAAAAGGATAAATGCAATATTGCCAATGTCCAGTGGATCCGTTAAAAATATAACGGCACAAAATGCCGCAAAACTAATCACTGTGCCAATACGCAATCCCCATAAATACGATTGTAAAGTCATAAATTGTATTTTTCTTGTAAATATTTCATTTATAATTATACCTCTTAGACTCATTTTTGACAAGAATTTATTACAAAATTTAACTTTGACAAACTTGATTAATAATGTATATAATAATAATGAAAGGTCTTCAGAATAGTGTGCTGAATAACCCAGTCGTATTTTTGCGAAAAGAAAATCAATCTTTATTCAAAAATACGACTGGGGCATGAAACCCACCTGGATTACAGGGAAAAAATTTATTTTTTCCGATATTTTTTCAAAAGGGATTCATACGCATTCTTGCATTGAGGACCTTTTTTTATTTAAAATTTATACTATCA
>JALWAF010000033.1:2865-4481 GCA_027016355.1 Candidatus Moraniibacteriota bacterium
TGTCTGCAAATCATTTTTCTTGAAAAGCCTTATACTTATAAAGCATTTCAAGAGAAAATGATTTTCGACTAAATTTTGAAAATTCTGCTAATTTGGAGTTTTGCAGACCTTCCTTAAAAATTAAAAAAGAGTAATTAATACTACATTAATTACTCTCAAATTTATGTCATTCTTGTTTGTGTGTTGTACTATATATTATATCTTTCGTTGTAGCACAAATGTAATTGGTTACAAGTATACCTACGACACCTGCAAGAATTGCCCAAACACCGACTGTAACTGTAATCAATTCTCCATTAATAGTATAGCCCCATATAATCAATTTTGATACCACAGAATTGATCATGAAATAATTAAGTGTGGACCATCCAGCTATCCACACAACCAAAAGCAGATTGTTCAATAAAATAGGCATCTCATCCTCCCTTCTGAATAATATTGTAAAATAACTTAAACTACCTTGACAAAATATCATATCACATGCCGAAATTTATGTCAATGATGTTATAAAAATAAAAAAAATCGTTTACACTGTAAACGATTTTTTTATTTTTTGCGGGGACGACCGGGCTCGAACCGGCGACCTTCTGCGTGACAGGCAGACGCTCTAACCAAGCTGAGCTACGCCCCCAAAATATTTTATCTTCAATTTTTCCTACGTATCAGGGGAGAGATTTGAACTCTCGACCTCGGGCTTATGAGTCCCGCGCTCTAACCAACTGAGCTACCCTGACATAAACTCAGTTTTAAAGTTGAAAGTCAAAAGAATCAAAGTATCCACTTTACAAACTTTCAACTTTTTTACTTTCAACTAAGCGTGTTGCGGGGGTAGGATTTGAACCTACGACCTCCTGGTTATGAGCCAGACGAGCTGCCAGACTGCTCTACCCCGCTATAATAATATACAAAAAATATATATCTTTAATGCACAGAAAAAATTGTACCACGCCAAAAACATGCTGTCAACTATTACCATACGACTACCTTATCAGACAAATCTACAAAACATCCAAATTGCGCAAAAATTTTTCATACACACCAAGTGCATTTTGTGCTTGTTCTTTTGTGATACGCAAATTATCTTCACGTATAATTTGTTTAACAAGAGTATGTACATCACGTGCAGCCTCTAATGAAGCATAAGAATCTGGTGGAATTTGTGCCATGCGTTCTGCAAAATTTGACCCACTATATCCTTGTGTTTCTAAAGATTTATACACGAACTGATCTGCTTGCAATAGAGCTACCCTGTATTGTTTTTCATCTTGAGAATTTAATCTATCTGTAATTGCAGCCCATTCTCGCACATCTGCTTTCTTTGCTACTTTTATATTTGGTGCACCACGACTCAATTTACGCAATTGTTTACGTACATCACTCAAATAAGCCAACAATAACACGTCTACAACCAAAACAGTTGTATAAATTACAAGAAAAATTTTAATTACAAAAAAAGTCTTACTCTGCAAAAAAGCAAAGTAACCATCCTGAATCGCTGTCCATATTGTAATAAAAATATCCTCCATAATATTTTCTAATATTTTTATGAGTTTATTTCAAATGTATGCCCTGCATTAAGTATTCCCTCTTCATCAAACCATTTACCCATAAGTTGT
>JALWAF010000034.1 GCA_027016355.1 Candidatus Moraniibacteriota bacterium
ATAAACCTTATATCCTCCTGAGAGATAGAATATTGAGTAATTTAGTCCATCTATTTTTTGTTTTGCCGGAGATAATATGTTATTTTCTGCTATAATATTCACCTTTTCATCTTCTGATTCAAATTTTGTTATAAAAATAGAAAAATCATTGTATTTACCAACAGAGCGCTGTAAAAGGAAATTTTTTAAAGCATCTTCAAATGGACCAGCATCAATAAGTTTGAATTCTTCCCGACTTGAAACAGATGCTCTCCACAACAGTGACAGAAAGAAAGATTTTAATTTAAAATAATCATACTTATATATAATATAAGCATCATCCTTGTATTTTTGAAGATGTCCTGATTTTTTCTCAAGAAGAAGCTTTTTTGCATAACCATCAAATACTCCGAGCCTTTCTTCACAATTGAAACATAGGAGCTTTTCATAGATTCCAATAGGACTTTTTTTTGAATGATATTTCTTACTAATCATTATTAATGACCTTTTATCGCCTTCTGGATACAAGTACATAAAAAAACATTTTGGTATAATATGAGAATTTGCTAATTCTTTATTTTTTCCACACAATCTACAATACATAAATAATTTATTAAACAAAAAAATCAGAGGAATAATCCCCTGATTTTATAATTTTAGCAAGTATATCATAATCTTTTGCGGTTAGTCCTTTCGATACTATTACCTTTGAGTCGTAATTACAATTATGTGTATAAAAGACACATAATCGACCAAAATGGGTTTTAAGAACTTGATGTGACCATCAACTCTTTCACCTTTTACTCCCTAGAAAGGAGGTGATCCATCCACAGCTTCCGCTACGGATGCCTTGTTACGACTTTACCCTTATTACCGATCCCACCGTTGTCCCTGCTTTTACACAGGAGCTTTGGGTGTTACCAGCTCTCTTGGTATGACGGGCGGTGAGTACAAGATCCGAGAACGTATTCACCGTGACATTCTGATTCACGATTACTAGTGATTCCGACTTCATGGAGTCGAGTTGCAGACTCCAATCCGAACTGAGACTAGGTTTTTGGGATTGGCTCCACCTCGCGGTTTGGCAACCCTTTATCCTAGCCATTGTAGCACGTGTGTTGCCCAGGACGTCAAGGGCCATGCTGATCTGACGTCATCCTCTCCTTCCTCCCAGACTTTAAACTACGAACATAATGTTCACAGACTAAAGTCTGGGCAGTCTCGTATGACATGTATAACATACGACAAGGGTTGCGCTCGTTTCCCCACTTAAGGGAACACCTTACGGCACGAGCTGACGACGACCATGCAGCACCTGCTTAGCACCCTCGAAGGCGGCCTTATTTCTAAGGCTTGCAGCTAAGTTTCTAGTCCTGGTGAGGTTTCTCGCTTATTGTCGAATTAAACCACATGCTCCACCACTTGTGCGGATCCCCGTCTATTCCTTTGAGTTTTAAGCTTGCGCTCGTACTTCCCAGGCGGCATATTTAACGCGTTAGCTAAAACACGCAGAGGGTCGATACTCCACATGCTGAATATGCATCGTTTACGGCGTGGACTACTGGGGTATCTAATCCCATTCGCTACCCACGCTTTCGTATCTCAGCGTCAGAAAAGTGCCAATGACCTGCCTTCGCCTTTGGTATTCCCCATGATATCAACGCATTTCACTACTACACCATGAGTTCTAGTCATCTCTCACTTTCTCTAGATGTGCCGTTTCGCAAGCAGCTTCAGAGTTGAGCTCTGAAATTTGACCCACGACTAACACATCCGCCTACATACGCTTTACGCCCAATAAATCCGGATAACGCTTGAGGTCTCTGTATTACCGCTACTGCTGGCACAGAGTTAGTAACCTCTTATTCATTAGGTACGCTCAGTACATTGATCCCTAATAAAAGCGATTTACGACCCTAGGGCCTTCATCTCGCACGCGGTGTCGCTCCATCAGACTTTCGTCCATTGTGGAATATTCTCGACTGCAGCCTCCCGTAGGAGTTTGGCCAGTGTCTCAGTGCCAATGCTGGGGGCCATGCTCTCACACCCCCTACCCGTCATTGCCTTGGTGAGCTTTTACCTCACCAACAAGCTGATAGGACGCGGGCTCCTCCTAAAGCGATAAATCTTTACTCCGGAGAGCATATCGTGTATTATCTATCTTTTCAAATAGTTATTCACGACTTTAGGGTAGATTCCCACGTGTTACTAGCCCGTTTGCCGCGGGTCTAAACCCGCTCGACTTGCATGCCTTATCCACACCGCCAGCGTTCATCCTGAGCCAGGATCAAACTCTCAATATAAACGATTATCCTGTCACCCACGGGCGACTGGACCATCTCTGCTCGAATCAACATTTAACGAGATGTGTTTTTGATAAACCGTAGTTTATCTAATTTGACTAGACTCAAAGATTAATAGATCGGATTGTTACTGCGTATAAATACACAATAACAGTTTGTTGTTCCAACTTGATAAATCAAGTTCATACAACATAAGGACTAACCACAAAAAATTATGAACTTCATATTTTTTTATGATTGGTATATTTGCTAGTTGTCTTCAAATACTGTTACTAAAGTATTTGATTACAATATATTTTATTTTTAAAGTTCTTGTTTTTGCTTTCTCTGCACACTTTATACAGCGGAAAGAAAAACACACCTCTAGAGAGTTTATCATACAAATAAAATCTTGTCCAGAGATGTATCATTCTTTCACCCTCATTACGAATGTAGTTAACGATACTCGTCTTCTTTTATTAACACTAAAGTGTATTATACACGCTTAAAAAATCTTGTCAAGTTTTTTGTTTTTTAAAGAAAAAACTTGTACGGTATTAAAAATGACAGGGTTATAATATTACCTTTTTTCAATTATGCTTCTACATCCTGGCATATATGGACGTAACACTTCTGGTATTACTACACTGCCATCTGCTTGTTGGAAATTTTCTAGTATTGCTATAAATGGTCGGGGTGATGGTAACACTGTATTGTTTAGCATATATACATATTTTTTATTACCATCTTTATTTTTGTATTTTACGTTTAATCGTCTTGATTGCCAGTCTAAGAAATTTGATGCGCTCCCAGTCTCTCCCCATTTATCAAGTCCTGGCATCCAAGCTTCTAGATCAAACATTCTATATTTCCCTGTTCCCATATCTCCTGTACAAATTGCAAGCTTGCGATAAGGCAAACCTAGTTCAGTGTGAATTTCTTCTGAAATTTCTACCATTTCTTGTTGTAATTTTTCACTTTCATCTGTATCAGCCTTAGCAATTACAACTTGCTCAATTTTCATAAACTCATGCACCCTATACATTCCTTTTGTGTCTTTACCATAACTTCCTATCTCACTTCTGTAACATTGTGAGTATCCGCACATTTTCATAGGCAATTGGCTTTCATCTAACACTTCATCAGCATAATAAGCAAGTAGTGATGGTTCAGCAGTCCCGACTAAAAATTTCTTTTCTTTGGAATCTTTCCCGTCGGCTTCCTTGGTTTTTGTTGCTACTTGATAAATTTCATCTGAAGTTTGATCATATTGTGTACCCTTAAAATATCCACTTCCAAAAAGCGCAAATTCTTTCACAAGTGTTGGCGGTATCATCGGAGAGAAACCTTTTGCTATCATTTTATGAAGTGCATACATCATAAGTGCCATCGTGAGAGCTGCTCCATCACCTTTGAGATAATATCCACGATACCCAGCAACCTTTGTGCCTCTATCAAAATCTATTATGTCTAGATCCGTCCCAATTGCAATATGATCTTTTGGAGTAAAATCAAATTTAGGTTTATCACCTTTTTCATACACTACGACATTATCATTTTCATCCTTACCTACCGGCACATCACTAGCTGCTATAGTTGGTACTCGGACCATAAGCTCCATAAATTTTTGTTGTAATTCTTTCAATCGTGGTTCTAACTTTTCTGTCTTTTCTTTTATCTCTTTTCCACTCGCGATAATTTTTTGTCGCTCTTCATCGCTACTTGCATTTTTAATCTTATTATTTACTTCATTTTTTTGTGCTTTCAATTCTTCAATTTCTTGCATAAGAGCAACGCGCTCTTTATCAACAGTAAGTAACTCCTGCACATCAAAATCAAGAAACTTATCATCAGCAGCCTTTTGAACCTTATCCACATTTTCTCGAATGTATTTAATATCTAACATAGTTTTTTTATTTCGTAGAGACGCATCTACCTCTCCGGCAGACGGGTTAATCGCGTCTCTACAGCCTTATACAATTTAAAGTTATTCCAAATTCATAAAGTAATCTTATCAAAAAAATACTGTATTTGCAATCCACATATTCCCCGAGGCTCTGCCTCGGGGTTTTTGATTAATCTATAAACCCCCAGCATAGCTGGGGTGTACGTTTGAAGGCGATAGCCGTATACTAAAGCCACCCGGCAGGGTGGCTTTAGTAGGAAATACGCTATGAA
>JALWAF010000035.1 GCA_027016355.1 Candidatus Moraniibacteriota bacterium
ACGCTTCCAAATTTATCTATTTTATTTTCGCGTAGATTCATTGACATAATATTTTTTTATTTTTTCTACATTTATTTTAACATATTTACAAAATCTACACCACCTGTTATGATATAAACCTATGAGAGTTTAATAATCTCAGACCAAATACTGGAGGCGTGGCAGAGTGGTCGAATGCATCGGTCTTGAAAACCGAAGTCCCCTTACGGGGACCGGGGGTTCGAATCCCTCCGCCTCCGCCGTCGCTCGCCGAAGCGAGCTATGGCGGACACAGTCCGCTGTAGGTCGCGAAGGAGAAAATTCAACTATAAAATAAACTAGTCCATGTATTACGTATATATTTTAATTTGTAAAAATAATACGTAGGTTGTACCAAAAACTTACAAGAAAGAATAACTCGTCATAAAAATGGCTATGTTATTACCACACAAAATATATTACCAGTAACATTACATGCATATTTTGCATTTAAAACTAAATATATTGCTTACAACTTTGAAAAATGTCTCAAATCTGGTTCTAGTCGCGCTTTTGCAAATAAACATTTTTTGATACTAAAAAATAACACATGCTATCAATAAAAAATCTTACAGTTTCTGCTGAAGAAAAAGAAATACTTCATGACATTACACTTAATTTCAACAAGGGTGAAGTTTATGCCATTATGGGTGTAAATGGTTCTGGCAAAAGTTCTCTTGTTAAAGCTATAATGGGAGACCCTGCGATGCATATAGATCAAGGTTCGCTTATATGTGATGCTGTGGATATTACTCAATTACCTACAAACAAACGAGCACAAAAAGGCATTTTTTTATCACCTCAATCCCCCATTGCTATTCCAGGCGTCACTGTACGACAATTACTCAGAACTGCCATCTCACGTGATACTATGACTAGCAAGGAATTGACTCAAAAAATTAAAGAAGTAGCCGCTCAATTAGAAATTCCGCAAGAATTATTATCTCGCTCTATTAATCATAACTTTAGTGGTGGCGAACGAAAAAAAATGGAAGTTTTACAAGCTGCAATTTTAAATCCTCAATACGTAATTTTGGACGAAATTGATACTGGTGTTGATGTTGATGCTTTAAAAGTTATTGCTAACTTTTTAAAAACTTTTATTACAGACACAACTAAAACGCTTATCCTCATTACACATTATAATCGCGTACTCTCTTATTTACCTGTTGATGAAGTGATTGTCATGAAAGACGGCACGATTTCACAAAAAGGCAATGCATCACTTGCAAAAACAATTGAATCTGAAGGCTATCAAAAATAATGACAAAGAATACAACAACAAATGATTTAAATTTCAACAGAGACCATGATTTTGCTATGCCAGAAATTGCAACAGACAAGGTTAAACGTGGTATAGATTCACAAATCGTCCAATCCATTAGTAATTACAAAAAAGAATCTCGATGGATGCAAGATTTTCGTCAAAAATCTTATACTACATTTCAAAAATTACCCATGCCAACATGGGGACCAAATTTATCAAAAATTGATTTTGATGATATTACATATTTTTTGCGAGCAACCGATAAACAAAAAACTTCCTGGGAAGATTTACCAAATGAAATCAAAGACACTTACGATAGAATTGGAGTACCCGAACATGAAAGGAAATGGCTTGGAGGTGTAAGCGCACAGTATGAAAGTGAGGTTGTATATGAATCTATAGAAAAAGAATTGAATGACTTGGGAGTAATTTTTTGTGATATGGACACAGCTGTACGTGAACATGCTGAGCTTGTAAAAAAGTATTTTAGCAAATTGATTCCACCAACAGATAATAAATTTGCAGCGCTAAATTCTGCTGTTTGGAGTGGCGGATCATTTATATATATCCCCAAAGGTGTCCATGTAAAATTACCACTACAAGCGTATTTTCGCATAAACGCAGAACGTTTTGGTCAATTTGAACGCACTCTCATAATAGCAGATGAAGGTTCATCTGTGCATTACATCGAGGGATGTACTGCTCCGTCATATTCTACCCAATCACTTCATGCTGCAGTTGTAGAAATATTTGTTTTAAAAAATGCAAAAATTAGATATACAACAATTCAAAATTGGAGTACAAATATTTATAATCTTGTAACAAAACGAGCACGTGCTGATGAAGGTGCTGTGATGGAGTGGGTGGACTGCAACATTGGCTCTGGCATCACTATGAAATATCCTGCTGTAATACTCACTGGTGATGGAGCTCGCGGAAGTGTTTTGTCTATGGCTCTTGCTGGCAAAAATCAAACACTTGATACTGGTGCAAAAATGATTCACACCGCACCAAATACAACATCAAATATTGTCTCAAAATCAATATCAATGAATGGCGGTATCTCAAATTATCGTGGACTCATCAAAACCACGCAATCAGCTAAAAATGCCAAGAGTTATACACAGTGTGATGCTATGCTTTTAGATAATAATTCTAAATCAAACACCTATCCCACGATGGACACACAAGAAACTTCTGCAACAATCTCACATGAAGCAAGTATAGAAAGCATAGACGATGAAAAGCTATTTTATTTTATGTCTCGAGGACTGACAGAGGCTCAAGCAAGAAGTATGATGGTAAATGGATTTATAGAAAAAATCACAAAGGAAATTCCCTTAGAGTATTCTGTTGAACTATACAGACTTATTAATATGGAAATGGAAAATTCAATTGGATAAATTAAGAATATGTACAAAGATATCACAAATGATAACCAAACTACCTATGAAATCACAAATCCTGGTGAGTATATTTTTTATTTTGAAAATAAAAATGGTAGCATAACTTTTAATATCACTTGCGAAAATGCTAGCGTTTATATCTATGGGTTATATCAAGGAAAAAATAAAGACAACTTTATACTTCACATAACACAAAATCATATATCACCAAATGCAACGAGTCAGTCAATTATAAAAAGTATACTTGACGATAAAAGCACACTTAATTTTACAGGAACAATATGTATAGGTAAAAAAGCGATAAATTCTATCGCACACCTCACAAATCACAATTTACTACTTAGTAAATCAGCACACGCAATAACAAAGCCTCAATTGGAAATAACTCCAAGTCAAGTAGAATGCACTCACTCCGCAACAACTGCACCTCTCAATAACAAACAAATTGGTTATCTACAATCTAGAGGTTTGCCAAAAAAATATGCAAAACAACTACTTATCAATGGTTTTATAAATGAAATAAAAAAACAAAACACTCCTTAAGAAAATTATTCTTAAGGAGTATTACTTTTCTAAACAAGCCCACCAAAATAATGATGATACCCTGTTTTTTTGAAGGTTTCTGCACGAAATATATATTCCGTACCATGGAAACGTGCAAAGTTACTACCCACCACCACTTTATTTACGTACGTATATTCATCATTTGCAGCAATATTACTACCTCTGCAACCTACAGAATTTTTGTTGACATAAGCTTTGCGTAACACTTCTTTCAGGAATGAAATACAAGCTTTAGAATATTCTCCGCCAAAACTCATAGTCCAAACGAGTATACCTTTATACCAAATTGATGTAAACCCTGATGATTTACACCATACATCTTTCACACAAAAATCACCATCTATAAATTCTGTAAATTTATAACCTGGCATGCCTGGCATATTTTCTGTTTTGACTTTTGTATTACTTACATATCCAGCAAGCATTGCCTTAAAAAAGACATTTTCAACTTGAATAGTTGTGATATTCAATTTTCCCGGTATTTGTGACATTTTATCTCTCCTTCAATTGAATTATTGTTAAAAAACTCCCAACAAACAACTGTAGCATATATAATCTATATAGTCAGTAATCGACCACCGGTCCTACCGGTGGCTTTGGGTTTGCCGGCTTAATCGCCGGCTGAGTGGCTTTTGTAAATTTAATGATTAATTTATTAGTTTTTCAAATAATGATGGTTGTTCTACCTCATTATGATGTTTTTGATGTTTAACATAACGTTTTATTATGTTTTCATCCATACCTATTGTTGATGCAAAGTATCCTCTTGCCCATAGTGATTGCCTTTCATATAATCCGTGTTTTCTTTTAATTTTCTTTTTCATCCATGCAGATGATTTTCCTTTAATTATTTGCATTGCATAAGATATTGAATCTCTTGGAGTTAATAGGATAACCATATGAACATGGTCATCTTCAATACTCAATTCAATAATTTCCCAATGTTTCCATTTGCATATTATTTCAAATATTCTTCTTAATTCACTTTTTATCTTTTTTGATATTAATACTTTACCACGATATTTTGGTGTCCATACTATGTGATACTTTAAATCATAAAAAGAATGTGATAATGTTCGTATAGTACGTCTTTGGTTGTTCATAGCGTATTTCCTACTAAAGCCACCCTGCCGGGTGGCTTTAGTA
>JALWAF010000036.1 GCA_027016355.1 Candidatus Moraniibacteriota bacterium
TAATGTTAGTGGTTTAGCACCGCTTTTCTTATTATTTTTCATATGACCTATATATTAGTTATTTTATATAGGTGTTGCAACTAATTCTTGAACTTAGAGGGTGTGTTTTTGTATTTTTATAGGATTTGTGCAATAATGAGTTGTGTATCATAAGCCATTCTAGCTCAGTTGGTAGAGCAACGCACTCGTAACGCGTAGGTCATCGGTTCGACTCCGATGAATGGCTCATTTTTTATAAAAATATATGCGTGAAATCATAGAAAAGGCAAAAAATATAAAAAGTAAACTCCTGCAGTTGCGGGACTCTCTTTGACATTGAAAATAAAAAACATAAAATTATTCAGAATGAAGTGCTTTCAACTGAGGAAGGTTTTTGGGATGATCAAAACAAAGCAAGGGCGACAATGCAAGAATTGGAAAATCTACGTGATGAAGTTGATAACTTCATGAGATTACAGGCAAGCTCTGACGAGGTGATAGAATTGTGTGAGATTGCTGAGTCTAGTGAAGAATGGGATGAAATTAATATGCAGATAGCACAGTTGCAAGAAGAAGTGGAAAAATTAGATTTCTATACTCTTTTTGATGGAGAATACGATGCAAATGATGCAATTGTAACAATTCATACTGGTGCAGGCGGTGTTGATGCACAGGATTGGTCCGAAATGTTATTACGGATGTTTATGAAATGGGCTGAGGCTCACAAGTTTAAAGTAAATGTGCTGGATAGAATTTCTGGAGCGGAAGCTGGTATCAAAAGTGCAACAATTGAAATTAGTGGTAAATGGGCATATGGACATATGCGTGCGGAATCTGGTGTACATAGACTTGTGCGATTATCGCCATTTAATTCTGATAATCTCCGTCAGACATCATTTGCGCGCGTTGATGTGATGCCAGTGATAGACGATGTGGATGAGGTTGAGATTAAATCTGATGATTTGAGGATTGATACGTACAGGGCATCAGGTGCTGGAGGGCAACACGTCAATACAACAGACAGTGCTGTCCGTATAACACATATTCCATCAGGTATAGTAGCACAGTGTCAGAGTGAAAGGTCACAAGCACAAAACAAAGAATCTGCAATGAAAATGTTAAAAGCAAAATTGCATAAAGCATTTTTGGAAGAGCAAGAAGCTAAAAAAAGACAATTACGTGGAGAAGTTAAAGAGGCTCAGTGGGGCAGTCAAATTTGTTCATATGTGTTACATCCATATAAGATGGTAAAAGATCATCGTACAAAATATGAGACCCCGCAGATTCAGGATGTTTTAGACGGCAATATTGATGAATTTATTAAGGCGTTTTTACGAATGAAATAATGTGGTATACTTATATAGAAAGTTTATAAAAATAAAAGTGTGTAAATTGTAGATATTTTCTGGAATTCGTAGTATATAATTATTTTAGGAAATTATAAAATGAATACAAAAATGAAATTAATTAATTTAGAAAATGTATCAAAAGAATATATTGATGGCTTTATTGCGTTGAACGATGTTACTTGTGCAATTGATCAGGGTGAGTTCGTTTCCTTGGTCGGTTCTAGTGGTGCAGGTAAATCAACTTTATTGAAAATGATTTATGCTGATGAATTTCCTAGTGATGGTACCGTGTATTTTGGCGGGCGAGATATATCTGAAATAAAAAGAAAAGTATTGCCACACTTTAGGCGTAATTTTGGTACAGTATTTCAAGATTTTAAATTATTACAACAAAAAACTGTTTTTGAAAATGTTGCATATACATTAGAAGTACATGGTAAATCTGATGCACAAATTTATGATGAAGTGCACAATATATTAAAAATTGTAGGTATGGATGATAAGTCCGACAAATACCCACATCAAATTAGTGGCGGTGAACAGCAACGAGTATCTTTGGCACGTGCTGTAATTCATCGACCTCGAGTACTTATTGCAGATGAACCGACGGGCAATTTAGATCCTATTTCAGCACTTAGCATTGTAAAGTTATTATTGAAAGTAAATTCATTTGGCACTACTGTTATATTGGCAACACATGATAAATCTGTGGTGGATAAATTAAGTCGGCGTGTTATTTTGATGGATAAAGGACGTATAGTAAGAGATGATGCACATGGTAAATATATTATTAGTGGATAGAATTTTCTATTATATTAAAATATATAAAATTTTTATCGAAAAAATATGAAAACAATTAAATTAGCGCGTGTTTTACGTGAAGGGTGGCAAAATTTTTATAGAGACAAATGGTTGACGCTTGCAACAATTATTATTATGACGTTATCTCTTTATCTTATAGGAGTTGCTGTATTTTTGGGATTTGGCGTATTACATGTAATTGATTCTGTAGAAAATAGGATTAATATTAGTATGTACTTTGATTTTACTGTTGATGAAGGAAAAATACTTGAAATCAAGAAAGAATTGGAAGAAAAATCAATTGAACAAATCCAATCAGTTACATACATTTCTCGTGATAAAGCGTTGGAGGATTTTATGCAACGAGAAGGAGATAGTAAAGAAATTAAAGAGGCATTGGATATGATAGGCGAAAATCCATTGCCAGCATCATTGGTGATTGTTGCTAATAATACAGCAGATTATGATAGTATTGATAAATATTTACATCAAGAATATGATGAATATATTATGAATACTAATCTTGAAAAAAATAAAGGAGTAATTAATGAGCTACAAAGATTTATAATTTTTATACGTAATGGAGGTATCGTATTGGGTATAGTTTTTGCAATAATTGCAGTTTTAGTCACTCTTAATACTGTGCGCATGAGTTTGTATGCTCATCGTAAGGAGTTTGAAGTGATGCGACTAGTGGGGGCATCAAATTTATATATTAAAATACCAACGCTAGTGGAGGGTATGTTATATGGATTTGCGAGTGCAGTTGTAGCATCGCTTTTTCTCATAGGTACAATTTTTGCAGTTAATCCTTTTGCAAAACAAATTATTGAAAATATAAATATTGTAAACTTCTATAGTAAAAGTATGGCACAAGTCATATTAGTGATAATTATTTTTGGTATCGCATTAGGTTTTATAAGTAGTTTCTTTGCAGTGCAGAGATATTTAGAAAAATAAATTAAAATATAAAAAACAACATTTGGAATTTTATCTTGAATGTTGTTTTTATATTTTAACTTTAACTTGTAAATCAATTTTGTTACAAATACATTTCAGGATTTACAGTAGCACCTGTTGGTATATAAACACCAGAAACCTTTGAAGATTCTACAACAGCAAATGTTGTTTTAGCAAATACACTAAAGTGTAGGTGTGGTCCAGTAGAAAATCCTGTGCTACCCATTTTACCAATAGTTTCTCCTTGTTTAATTTTTTCGCCACGTGAAACTTTAACAGAACTTAAATGTCCATACAATGTAACAAGCCCATTACCATGATCGATAGCAACCCAATTTCCATAGCCATATCGGCCCATATTTCCGACTGCTTTTATTTTGCCACTTGCTGGGGCTATAATACTTTTTGATCCTTGTGCAACAAAATCTATACCATTGTGTACTCCTCCCTTGTAGTGAGAAGAAAAAGATGTTTTACCATAGCCTTGTGTTTTGATAAAGGGTTTTTTGACTGGAAATTTAAAATCAGCTTCACTCTTACTAGGTAAATCTGAAAAAGAAAAAGTGCCAATTTGATCTGTGGATAGACTGCTTATTTCTTGTTGGATAGCTAGTTGTTCTTCAAGCACTTTTGATAATTTAGTCTGATATTTACCTTCCTCAACATTAACTTGATTTGCAAGTACACGTTTGTAGTTTTTTGATCCCTCTAGATATTCATTACGTTTTTCCAATTCATATTTAGCATCTTGTATTCGTTTTGATTTACTCTCTAAATTTTCCTGATCCTTCTTTAGTTTTTGTTGCTCATCATTAACTATTTTTACAAAGCGTCCAACACTAGAAGTTGCATGATCGATATTGTCTTTGTGTGAAATATTTTTATTATTTGAAATGTTTAACAATGTAAAATATTGGGTGTTTTTGGAATAATTTTGATATTTTTCACGAAGAAATTGTTTAAGAATTGCTTTTTGCAATGAAATGTGTTTTTCTTTTTGCTGAATTTCATTTTTTATACGGTCAATTTCACTTGAGAGGCTTGCTATCTCAGCCTCATTGTCCTTAATTGTTTGTTGAACTTTATAATTTTCGGCATCTAGTTTTTTAATTTGAGCATTTATAATAGCCTGCTCTTTTTGTTTTAAATTAATGATATCTCGATATTTTTTTTCTTTTTTTTCAAGTTTCTTTAAATCATTTTGTTTATCGTCGATTATGTCTTTTTTTTGTGTATCTGGATTTTTGGTAGCAGCTAAGGCTGTATATAGTCCTTGAAGAAATAATAAAGAC
>JALWAF010000037.1 GCA_027016355.1 Candidatus Moraniibacteriota bacterium
GATGCAGCATTAGAGCGACGATTTCAGCCTGTATATGTAAATGAGCCTAGCACTGAAGATGCAATTGCAATCTTACGAGGTATTAAAGAGAAATATGAACTTCATCATGGTGTACGCATTACAGATGATGCTGTTGTTGCTGCAGTAGAGTTGTCACAAAGATATATTTCAGATAGGTTTTTGCCTGACAAAGCTGTTGATTTGATGGATGAGGCTGCTGCAACTTTGCGTATGGAGATTGATTCAATGCCAGCAGAGATTGATCAATTGGAAAGAGATATTCGTAGATTGGAAGTTGAAAAAAAAGCACTAGAATCATCTGATAAAAAGAAAAAGAATAATGACAATGCTGAAAAAATAAAGAAGTTAAAAAAGGAATTATCAGAGTTAAAAGAAAAAGCAAAACATCTTACATTGCAGTGGAAGGCAGAAAAAGAAATAATTATGGAGGTGCGTAATGCAAAAGAAAATATTGAAAAATTACGTGCAGAAGCAGAAAATTTAGAACGTGCGGGGGAATTTGATAAAGTTGCGGAAATTAGATATGGCAAAATACCAGAATTAGAAGCTTTGGTAAAAGAAAAAGAAGAGCAACTAGCGCAGTTACAAAGTAATGGTGCAGTTTTGAAGGAAGAAGTTACAGATGAAGATATCGCAAAAATTGTTTCCAGATGGACTGGTGTTCCAGTTTCTAAAATGCTCACTAGTGAAATGAAGAGATTAGCTACAATGGAAAAAGAATTACAAAAACGTGTTGTTGGTCAAGAGGAAGCAGTTAGCGCTGTATCCAATGCAGTTAGAAGGGCTCGTGCAGGGATTTCTGATGATAATCAACCAATCGCATCATTTATATTCTTAGGACCAACAGGGGTAGGAAAAACTGAATTGGCAAAATCACTCGCAGAATTTATGTTTGATGATGAGAGAGCTCTCGTGCGAATTGATATGAGTGAATATATGGAACAGCATGCTGTTGCGAAACTTATTGGTTCACCACCTGGATACGTTGGTCATGAAGAGGGAGGACAATTGACGGAAATCATTCGCCGTAAACCATATAGTGTTGTACTTTTTGATGAAATAGAAAAAGCACATCCAGATGTTTTTAATATTTTCCTGCAGATACTGGATGATGGACAGTTAACTGATAGTAAAGGTAGAACTGTTAATTTTAAAAACACTGTAATCATCATGACATCAAATATTGCTTCTGAAACGATATATAAAATGCGCTCAAAGAAAGATTTGAATGAAGAAAAGATACAAGATGAAGTAATGAGTGAATTGCGTAGTAGATTCAAACCAGAATTTTTAAATCGTGTTGATGATATTATTATTTTCCGTCCATTGACACAAGAAATGATTACATATATAGTGGATATTCAATTGAATCATGTGATAAATCGTTTGAAAGATGAAAAGATTACCTTACAGATTAGTCAAAAAGTAAAGAAATTTATTGCCAAGAAAGGTTTTGATCCTCTATATGGCGCAAGACCTCTTAAGAGAGTTATACAAAAAGAGCTTTTAGACCCATTAGCAATAAAAATTGTAGATGGCGAAATTAATCCTGGTGATACAGTTCACATTGATATGAAAAAAGATAAAGTAGACATCACATTAAAATAATTAATATGATTGTACATTTAAGAAGTTTGTTTTTCACGTTCATTTTTTTTGGAGTGGCAGAATTAATTATTTCTTTTGATTTATTGAATGAAAAAAATGGTATTTTTTTAGCAATTTTTCTAATTATTTTTGCAATATTTGCTGGATGGAATGTTGGTAAAAATATTTTATATTCTTTTTTATCATTTAGTCTTGCAATTTCTTCACTGGGACTTCTGTATTTTATTGATAATGTTCGTGAACAACAAATATTCGGCTTATTAGTATCAATGCTTTTTTATATGGCGTTACTGGGCATTAAGCGTATTCGCAAAAACGCTTTTGATATGACAGCACGAAGTTTATTTTCAGCATCGCTTATTGCTATTATATTTTTGTTTTATGCTGTGGTTTATGGACTTTATATCAATTTCAACATTCCGCTATGGCTTTTTATAGGGGTGCATTTTGTGTTTGTAACTATTGTGACATTAGTATCACTTCGTGCATACTCAAGTGACTATAAACGTATATTCTTATATAGTATAGTTATTGCTTTTGCAATGATTCAACTTGTGTGGCTGGCAAATTTTTGGCCATTTGGATATTTGACAATGGCAGCAATTAGTCTTATGTTTTATTATATACTATGGGATCTCGTGCAGATGGTTTTTTTGGAAACATTATCAAAAAAACGTATAATAATTACGATCTTATATTGTATTGTATTGACATTAACGGTGTTGCTTACAACACAATGGTTATTAGTAGGATAAAAATTTTTTATGAAAAAATTACTTAAAATTGTTGGTATTGGACTAATCATATTTATTACTGGAGGTTTAGGAGGACTCATGTTTAATTATGTTATTTTTACAAAAGTAATAACACATCCAGTGTGGTCACAAAATAAAATTATAAAAGCAATTGATGATCGCATCAGTGTGGTAAAGACAGTAGAAAAAATCATTGTGGCAGATAATGAATCAATTGCTGATATAGCTTCACGTGCTGCAAGTACAGTAGTCTATATTGAAGTGAAGAAGCCTGATGGTACACGAGTTATTGGAAATGGTGTTGTTATTAGTAGTGATGGCATTATAGCAACAACAACAAACGTGGTTACAGCAAAAAATGAAACAGCTTATGTAAAATTAGCTGATGGTACTGTACATGATGTAAAAAATATATTTTTGGATAATTATAGTGGGATTGCATTCGTGCGTATTGATGTAGAAAATCTAGCAACAATTTCATTTGCAAATTCAGATGAGGCTAGAAGTGGTAAGAGACTCATCTCCATAGCACGTTCACGTTCTGATGATGATGCTCAATTTGCCCTAGGTGGTTTCTTTGGTCGAGATTATTCTAAGAGCATTGCACAGCCAAAAAGTGATTTTTTACAGGGAGTGTTGATATTTGATTTTTCACAAAATATTTTTTCTAAGAGCATTGGCTCACCGGCCGTAGATTTTCAAGGCAATATGGTAGGACTTATTGCAAAAGATAAATCACAAAACGCAACAGAGAGTGAAAAATTTTATGCTATTGCAGCAAACGATATTTCTAATGCATTTGAATCATTTTTGCAACAGCAAAACGAATCATTGCAAAAGGATGTATTTTTGGGTATTGATTATGACATAATTGATGTAGTTGATGCACATATTGCTGATCGTGAAATCACAAGTGGTGCAATTGTGCCAATTGCACAAACGTATACAGCACGAAGTGAGTTTGCTCAATCGTTAGCATCGCGTAGTGGACTTCGTGGTGGTGATATTATTGTGATGGTCAACAATGAAAAAATTGATAATAAAAATAACCTTTCACGACTTATGTATAAACATAAGAATGACAGCAAAATTGTATTGGATGTGTTGCGCGCAGGCAAGTCAATATCAATTGATGTAAAAAAAGACGCTAATTTGTAATGTATATTTTAGTATCTTGAAGTAAGGAATATTTTATTAATATTATAGTTATTTAACATTACTAAAGAGGGGTGATAAATGAAAAACCTAAATCCAAAGATATCTTGGTATATTTTTCTGTTTATAGCCAGTGTAATTAGTTTGATTATTGTGATTATATTTTGGATTAGTTTAATCGTTGGAATAATTATATTTTTTCCATTCTTGCCACATATGCCTATTGTTCTAAATTTTCTCGAAAGAGAATATGAATTTGAGTGTAATGTTTTGCGTGTATTGAGAATGGCAAAGTTTGATAATGCGATAAAAGATGGTTGGATGGCACCATTGGAAATTCTATACGCTGTTGAGGAAATATCTGATAGACAGTCTAGTATAGGTGCCGTATGGAGTACTTTGTTGGTATTGAAGAAAAAAAATGTTGTTATAGGTAAAAAAGTTCCTATAGAATATTTGAAGAATCCTCCAAAAAGATCTAGAAATTGTGGGTTTGCTTTAGCTTTTAAATTGGAAGATGATTCTGATTATCGACCCCGCAAGCCTAAATGGCTTTCTAAAAAACAAAAAAAAGAAAAGAATGAGATGCACGATGGAGTTGTAGTGCATTCTTAATTTTAAAAAAGAGATTAGAAAAATTATTCTAGTCTCTTTATCATTTCAAAGAAGATGATGGTTCAAGATTTCTGCTTTATCTACCAAATAAGCAGATTTTGCAGGAATGGCAGTTTTTATAACTAGGGAATGTAAGAAATTACAAAATAAGAACTAAAAATATTTTCCAAAATAATCTGTTGACAGCATGATAATTATGT
>JALWAF010000038.1 GCA_027016355.1 Candidatus Moraniibacteriota bacterium
CTTCTGATAAAGAAATGATGAATACTGCATTACACGAAATTTCTGATTCAGAAATTTTAATAGCAGAATTGTCTTACAAAGCCGTAGGGGTTGGATTGGAGGTTGGATACGCAAGGGCTCTTAATAAAAAAATCTTTTATGTGTATAAGGATACTTCTGAATATTCAAAAACTGTTGGCGGTGTTTCTGATGAAATTATTGTGTATTCAAATATAAATCAACTAGAGAGAAAATTAAAAAAACAATTAGAATAGTAAAAATGATAAAGTATATTATTTATAAAATTTATATCTATGATTAAGTTCTATTCCATATGCACTTGCATATAAAATCTATCCAATTCTTTTTTTAGGGTTGGATATTTTTTTAGGCTATTACTTTCTAGTAGGGTATTTCGAGCGTGAGTTCTGGCTAGGGTTACTAATTTTGTATTTGAAATATTTTTCATGACTCCGTCTGGCATGCCATGTTGTTGACTTCCTAAGAATTCTCCCGGTCCGCGTAGTTTTAAATCAATTTCAGCTAGTTTAAATCCGTCAGAATATTTTTCCATTGCTTTTAGTCTTTGACTGTTGAAGTGGGTTGAAAATAAGAAACAATATGATTGTTTGTCTGAGCGACCAATTCGACCTCGGAATTGATGGAGCTGAGAGAGTCCAAATCTTTCTGCATTTTCTATTATCATTGCAGTTGCATTTGGTACATCTACTCCTACTTCTACAACAGATGTAGATATCAAAATTTGAATTTTGTTGTTAGAAAAATCTTGCATTATTTTTTCTTTTTCTTTGGACTTTAGTTTGCCGTGCATCAATCCTAATTTGTAATCTTTAAACACCCCAGTTGATAATCGTTCAAATTCTTGCTTTACAGCCTTGACGTCTTTTAGACTTTCAGTTTCTTCTACTAACGGCAAAATTATGTATGCTTGTCTGCCACTGTCTAATTCTTTTTTTATAAAATCATAAATTTTATCTGAATTGTTTGGGTGCACTAATGTTGTTTTAATTTCTTTCCTCTGAGCAGGTTTTTCATCTAGTACTGATACATCCAAATCACCAAAAAGTGCCAATGCAAAAGTACGAGGAATTGGAGTTGCTGTCATTGTCAAGAAATGTGGAACAGTGGATTTGTTGCCATCATTACTTTCAATTGCTTTTTGAGTTAGTTTCGCTCGTTGTGCTACACCAAAACGATGTTGTTCATCTACTACTATGAGAGTTAAATCTTTAAAAGAAACATCTTCTTGTATTATTGCATGTGTACCTATAATCAAGTCCAATTCACCTAATGATATTTTTTTTAACATTTTGGCTCGTGTTGTGCTTTGGATAAGCGCTGGGTGAGAGCCATAGATTTTGTACGCTCCAGTGAGTAAGCCCATATTATAATCATATTTTTGAAAAAGTTGTAAAAAACTGTTGAAATGTTGAGAAGCTAAAACTTCAGTGGGAGCTAAAATTGCTACTTGATGCCCAGCACTAAGCACTTGAAGAGTAGCAATGGCTGCAACCAAAGTTTTACCAGCACCCACATCACCATTTAATAGTCTATTCATCGGAGTTGGCGTACTCATATCTTTGAGGATTTGAAATGAGCTAGTTCTTTGTGCATTTGTTGGTTCAAAAGGCAATGTTTGTATAAAGTTTTTTATTAATTGTTCATCAATTGGTACTTTAGTAGCTCTTTCTTTAGCTAGAGATGCTCGAGAGCGTAGGGTGATAAGTTGTAAAATAAACATTTCTTCAAACATAAATCGTTTTGTAGCGTAAACTATTTCTTCATTGTTTTTAGGAAAATGTATAAGACGTAGGGCATCTGCAAGTGTGGGCAGTTTTAATTCTTTTCGCACTGTATCTGGTAGCGGATCTGGAAGTTCTATATTTTGTTCACGTATGAGCTGTATCTGCCACCGCAGCCATTTGGAAGTTATACCAGCAGTTTCTGGGTAAATAGGCACAAGTCGTCCAGTGCTGGTGGGTGTGCGTTCCAATCTTTCTACATTTGGTGAATTAAAATGTAGTCCATTTTTTGCATTAGTTGTGAGTTTACCACTTATGCGTAGTACATTACTAGTTTTGAGTTGTTGCTCTATGAATTGCTGGTTAAACCACACAGCACCCACACTTCCTGTATCATCAGTAAAAGTTGCAGTTGTAATGGTCAAATGTCTACGAGGTATGCGGATAGTTTTTACATCTGATACTTGAGCGGCAATCGTAGCGTTAGTGTCTGTTTCTAGTTCAGTAATATCATAGATATGTGAAAAGTCCTCATAACGAGAAGGGAAATGATATAGTAAATCGCGCACGGTTAACAGCCCAAGCTTTTCTAATTTTTTGGCATGTGACGCTGAGATGCGAGTAAGTTTATCAAGTTTTGTGTCCATTGTAATCATACACAAACAAGTATATCACAAAAAAATAAAAAAGAGGCAATTCGGAAACAGTTGTTTCTGAATTGCCTCAGGAGAGTATCCCGCCATTTATTTTGGGAGGCAGGCAGGACACTCAAGCGAAAGATTTTTAAGTATGTCTGCAACAGACACTTCGTTGTTGCAGTTAGGATTGTCGCACTTGCCATCCCAACCCTCCAAGTCGAGATAGTTTATTATTGCAACAATTGTTTTTTTGTCCCTAACAGATTTGGCAAGTGCCAACTCTGTTTTGAGACGATTGATTAGCATTCTTTTTTTGTGTGCAATCACATCAGGTTTGATGTGAATTACGCCAAAGAAGTTCCTGGTTATTTCTGAAATAAATTTTTTTGTTTCAGCTTTGCGAGATATTTTTATCTTACCGCAAGGCTGGAAACAAAACCTTGTTGCTGTGAACTTCTCCGCACAAGCAACCTTGTGACCACAACAACGTGACAACTCATTATCGAGAAAAGATATATCACCCTCAGGTGCACCTTCCACAACGATTTTTGTCACAATTCTGTTGTGATCAAAAAATATTGTTAAAGTAGGTCTCATTCTATATGACTCCTTTTTACTGTGCACATTTAGCACATAAGGGTGAGAAGTCACTTCCGAGTATGCGTGCAAGTAGTATATCATTGTCACATGCTTTATTGCGACAACGGCCTGTGTATTCTACTGAAGAGGCAAAATTGATGAATGCTTCCATTCGTTTTAATCGCTCACATAGACTTTTTGATATTGCAACTTGTTTTAATATACGTTCTTCACCTTTAGATTTGTCACCTTCGTCTCCAGCAAGTGTATTAATTTTGTGAAATTTTAATTTATTTTTTTCAAGCTGCTTCGATACTTCTGTGTAACACCGTCTGGCTTGTCGTAGAACTATAAACAAACCGATGTTTTGTCCATGTAATTCTTTCATTGAAACTGCACCGACTATGCCTTTTGAATGCATGTCAAATCTCCTCTTAAAAATTGTTAAATAAAAACCTCTAAACTAGCGTTACTATAGCGTTTTTGCATCATTTTGTCAATTAAAAATACTGTACTTTCTAGTTTATTTATGTATAATGATGCTTTGTGGTATTATAATAATAAATATATTTTATGATTACAAAAGGTTTTTGGGGAAAATTAAATAAGCCGTTTTTTTCACTTGCACCGATGTACGATGTTACGGATGCTGCTTTTCGGCGTATTATTGCTAAATATTCAAATCCCGATGTTATTTTTACAGAGTTTGTGAGTGTGGATGGTCTTGTTCATCCTGTGGGACGAGAAAAGTTGGCACATCATCTGTGGTTTGATAAAAGTGAAAAACCAATAGTAGCACAAGTGTTTGGAATTAAACCTGAAAATTTTTATAAAGGAGCAGAGCTGTGTAGGAGTTTAGGCTTTGATGGGATTGATATAAATATGGGTTGCCCTGAAAAAAACATAGTTAAACAGGGTACAGGATCAGGATTAATTTTGGATCCAGCACTTGCTAAGGATATTATCGTAGCGACAAAAGAAGGTGCTGGTGAAATGCCAGTGAGTGTAAAAACTAGAATTGGTTTTAATAAAGAAGAGATTAATGATTGGTTGCCAAATATCTTGGAAAGCGGTATAGCACACCTAACTATGCATTTGCGTACTCGTAAAGAGATGAGTAAAGTACCAGCTCACTGGAATTTGATGGAGCGGGTTATTGCGTTGCGTGATGACATACAAAAAGAAACTTTGATTTCAGGAAATGGAGATGTTACAACAATTGCGCAAGGTAAAAAGTTAGCACAAGAAACTGGTTGTGATGGAATTATGATAGGGCGAGGCGTTTTTGGTAATCCGTGGCTATTTAATGATAAAGTAATAAATGTTTCCGTGGAAGAAAAATTAAAAGTCATGGTGGAGCATACACAGTTATATAGTGAACTTTTTACAGGAGTGAAGAATTTTGCAATAATGAAAAAACATTACAAAGCATATGCAAATGGATTTGAAAATGCAAGTGTACTCAGAGCAAAATTGATGAACACAAATAATGCTCAAGAAGTTGCAAATATTGTAGATAAATTTTTAAAATAAAAAATATTAATCTTTAAAAATACAAAAACTCCTAAAAAGGGAGTTTTTGAAAATGTTGCCCGGGTAGGGATCGAACCTACGCATCGCGGGATCAAAACCCGCTGCCTTACCGCTTGGCTACCGGGCACTATTGGTAGCACGTGATTTTTATAATACACTAATCTTTATTTTTTTTCAAGTGCAACATAAGATGGTTAAATGGTATAAAATGATTAATGTTATTATTTAAATTTTATCATTCAGTAACTGTATTAGCACCCATAATTTGTGCTGCATATGATAGTAATTTAGAAGACTCTATTTTTTCTTTCTTATTAAGTACAATAACCTCAATTTTTAAAGGTAAATCAAATGTATTTTGTATAATATTTTCTATCAAGGATTTGTTTTTTGTTTGCAAGATTCTATCCTGATAAAATGAAAATGTTGTAGTAAGTACAATTGATTTTGATGTTATTTCTTTTACATTACACTGTAAAAGAAGATGAGATAGTGATTTATTTTGAGATTCTATTTGTGTTAAGCATTTTTTCCAGACAACTTGCTTATTTGTAGAAATATTTGATGTTGTCTCAGGGACTTCATTTAAAGTGCTATTTGAATCGGTCGTTTGTGTTTTTTTAGTTACATCTTGCTTTGATGAAGATGTCTTTACTTGATCACTAGTGGATTTAGTGTCTGTTTTTTGCGACTTTGATTTAGGGTTGCTTTTTGTTTTTTGTGATTGTGTGAGTTTATTGCAAATATTTACAACGGCTTCTTCTAGTGGAAGTTGAGGGATTGTAGTATTCTTTGTTTTTTGTAAAGCTGTAATGCATTCTTCTATCATAATAACTACAGAAGATGAGGTAGTGTGTTCGGCATTATCTTGTAATATATTCATTTCTGATTTTGGTATAGATATCAAATCCTTTACATTTTTTTGTTCAGTGCTGATAGATAAAAAAAGTACAATACGTAATTTTTCTATTATTGAACGAATAAATGTTTCCATATTATAGCCATCATAAACAGTTTTATTGATTGTTTTTAATCCTGTCTCGATATCAGAATGTACCAATGCATCAATAAAATCTAATATATTGGCAGATGTTGTTGTGCCAAGTATTTTGGAAACTTCTTCAGCTGTGACCTGATTATCTTCTAATGCAAACACTTGAGCCAATAAACTCTCAGCATCTCTCATTCCACCATCTGCAGCGATAGCTATCATTTCCAAAGCTTCTGAAGAAATTTTAATTTTTTCTTTTTTTGAAATTTGTGAGAGTTTTTTAATGATGGTATCAACATTAAACCTTGCAAAATCGAAACGTTGACATCGTGAGAGAATTGTTTGAGGCACTTTGTGAATTTCAGTTGTTGCAAGAATAAAGATTGCGTGTTCTGGGGGCTCTTCAAGAGTTTTGAGAAGGGCATTAAAAGCATTTGTGGAAAGCATGTGTACTTCATCAATTATATATACCTTGTACTTTGCTTCTGTTGGGGTTACTCCGATTGTTTCTTTAAGGGTGCGAATATCATCTACTCCCGTATTTGAAGCAGCATCAATTTCTATAATATCCATCGAAGTACCATCTATGAGGCGTTGTGCCACCTCTTTTGAGACAACTTCGAAATTTGCACGTTCTTGAATATTAACTGCCACAGCAAATAGGCGAGCAACTGTAGTCTTACCTGTGCCACGTGGACCAGTAAATAAATAAGCATGCCCAATTCGATTTTGGTTAATTGCATTTTGTAAGGTTGTAACTATGTGACTTTGTCCCAGTACGTCGTCAAATGTTTGAGGTCTGTATGTTCTATATAAAGTCTTTGACATATACGATATTTTACATTAAATATAATGCATGTATTATAGCATATTTTTAGTAAATATTTATTTTTTGAATACAAATAATTTATAACCTAAGAAATTCCATACTAATGAAGCAAGTGTTGCGCAGGCTGCTGCAATATTTGCAAGTTGTTCGGGTGTGACAACTGTTGTTTTGTGAAATATAAATATGATAAGTGACGCTAAAGACACATTAATAACAAAACCGATCACACTAATACTTATAAAGCGACCAACTTCTTTTGTGTTTGATTTTTCTTTTGAATTAAATGTCCAGTATTTATTCCAAAAATAAGCAGCAATCGTTGCTAGAATAAATGAAGTAGATTTAAAAATTGAAAAACCAATGCCAGCAGTGATGCCTGTTATTAGTATTAAAAAATTTAATACACCCCAATCTAAAAATGTGTTAAAGGCTCCGACTGCCGCAAATTTTGCAATTTGAAAAATAATAGGTATATACTTTGCAATTAATGCTGCAATTCCAAGTGCTATATTTGCAAAAATTACAAAAAATAGTATTAATAAAAGAATACTTACAAATGTAATTTCTATTGGAGAAATATTTAAGTTTATAATTATAGGTATAGATAATAAAGCAAAAGAGGCGCCAATAATTGACACCAAATAAAAATCTATACGACTAATTTGCAAGTGCTTTGTAGTTGTCATATATTGTGTTGTTAGTCAGTTTGTTTCATTTCTGCTTGAATTTCTTTTTCAATTTCTTCAATGTTTGGTACCCACTCATCAATAATATCAGCTCCAGCTGGATTTTCATCATCATCTTCCGTATTAGTGTTTTCTATTGTTGAGGCAGTATCAGAATCTAAAGAATCGTCCTCTGTAGTATATTCTTCTTCAGTTTCATCAACAATATCATGTCCAAAATCGGCTTCTGTCTCTGATGTTCCAGTGAGAATTTCTGTTGCTGTTTTTGGTTCTGAGGATTCTTCGATATCAGTATCAGTTGAGGTAGCAGTGTCAATTACAGGAGCTACTCCAGTGCCATCACTTTGTTGCAAGACAGCTTCAATTGCAGCCCATTGAGCATTTTCATCCTGAGCGGTTACAATTGCCACTTGGTCACCTGGTTGGACATCAAAATATGTAATTGATGCTAAAAGTACTTTATAGGGCTTGCCATCTACTGCTACAAAAAAATTTCCATTTGCATCCTGACCTACAATGCCAATTTTATTTTGTCTTGGTGTCGGACCAATTTGCTTATAAATAAAAGATCCATCCCCAACAATTGTAAGTTTTAAAAGGTCGCCCTCAACAAGTTTTGATTTGGATGCATAATTTGCTGGAATAGGGTACTGTTTTCCGTCCGTACCTATCATAACTTGACCATCAAATGTACCTTGCACAACATTACCTTCTTCCTCCTCAACTTTTTTTCTCCTGCCAACTTTCTTTTTTCCTTCAAGTTGAAGAAGCATAGCTTTTGCACTTTGCATAGTTTGCTCTGCTGTGGTAATCATATCACGAAGGGATTGTATTTTTTGTTCCTTTTCCTCTTTGGAAAGGCTGTTAGTTTCATCAGTCATATTTTTTTATATTTTTATTTTATATATATATTATATAGTATAAAATAGAATGTGACAAATTATATTTATATTGCATTCACTTGTATAATACGAGTTTAGAAATTATTTTATTTCACAACCTTTCTTTTTTACACTATATATTGTATAGTGTCAAGGACATACTTATTGATAGTGTGTAAAATTATAATATGCAATACTTAATATTATGAAGAAAATTTTTATTAAAACATTTGGTTGCCAACAAAACGTTGCCGATTCTGAACGTCTAGTGGGATATTATATAGCGCGTGGCTATAAACAAGTACAATCAGAGAATTTTGCTGACCTTGTAGTTATTAATACTTGCATGATTCGTGATATGGCAGAAGAGCGAGTATATGGATATATTCGTAATCTCAAGAAAAAAGCTAAAAAGGAGAAAAAACAACAAAGAATTATATTGACAGGATGCATTGTTGGGGCAGTAGCTCGTGAGCCAAGTGGTGTCATGAAAAAGAAATTAGAAAAGAGAATTCCTGATGTGGAATTAATGCCCATAGAAGAAGTTGGATTTGAATATGAGCCACAAAGAAAAGATAAAAAGCATGCATGGGTTGTTATATCTAATGGATGTAATAATTATTGTACATTTTGTATTGTACCATTTGCAAGAGGAAAGGAGGTTTCAAGACCATATAATGAAATCATGAAAGAAGTGCAAAAATTAGCTAAAGAAGGTTTTACCTCTATTACATTATTAGGACAAAATGTAAATTCATACGGTTCAGATTTAGTTTTATCTCAAAAAGAAAATGAACAAAAATTTTATGAATTACCAAATGGAAAAAAGGTTGAACCGATAATGGTTAGTCATTTAGGACGAACTCGAATACCAACATTATTTCCTTTTCTTTTGGACGAAGTAGCAAAAGTTGAGGGCATAAAAACAGTTACATTTACAAGTTCAAATCCTTGGGATTTTTCAGATGAGCTTATAGATGTAATTGCACAAAATAAAAATATTGATAGATTGTTACATCTCCCAGTGCAATCTGGAAGTGATAAAATAATCAAAAAAATGAACCGATGGTATACGTCTGATGAATATATACGATTAACAGAAAAAATTAAAGAGAAAGTTGAAAATGTGCAATTTGTAACAGATATAATTGTCGGATTTCCAGGTGAAACAGAAGCAGATTTTCAAAAAAGTGTAGAATTATCAAAAAAAGTTGAATTTGTAAGGGCATTTATTGGTTGTTATTCACAGCGTCCAGGAACATTAGCATCAAAAGAAATGCCAGATACAGTAGAGTGGGAAGAAAAAAAGAAGAGATGGCATATATTAAATGATCTTATTAATAAACCAAATTTAGGAGTAAGTGAGTCAAAAGATTGGATAAGAACAAGAGATAAATATAGTGTTAAATAAAATAGTTTGTAAAATTCAAAAATTCTATAGAAAAATTTTGTGGTATACTAAATAGTGTAAGTGTTTAATATATTTTGTAGATGAATGATAAAAAGTTTTTGCAGCCATTTTCTGATGATGTTGTGTTTTTTGATGCTGAATTTACAGGGCATGACATACAAAAAGATGTTTTGATGTCTATCGGTATGGTGTCATTGGATGGTAGTAGAGAAATGTATTTTGAACTTGAATATGATAAAGAGCATGTTAGTCAATGGGTACAAGAACACGTTGTGCCATATTTGACACAAGATAAAATTTCTCGTCAAGAAGCGCGTCAAAAAATTCGAGAATTTTGTGGCAAAAGTGAGCCACATCTTGTTGCAACAGTCAATCAATATGATATGGCATTCTGGCACAAATTATTCAGCGGTGAAGATGAGCCAATTCATCCTATTCCGATTGATTTTGCATCAATGCTTTTTGCAATAGGTTTAAATCCTGCTAGAGAAATTAATGGTGAAAAAAAGAAGTTTTTTGCACAATTTGGAATTGATACAGATAGATTTCAAATGCACAATGCTTTAGATGATGCACGTCTCATGCGTGAATTATATGTAACTCTTGTAAAATAATTATTAACAACAAATTTTATGACAGAAAAAAACCAATTATATCGCTGTTCTATATGCGGTAATATTGTAGATGTTCGCCACGGGGCTGCTGGAGAACTAGTGTGTTGTGGTAAATCAATGGATTTGCTTAGTGCAAATACACAAGATGCAGCAACAGAAAAACATGTGCCAGTAGTTACTCGTACTGGGGAAGGCATTGAGGTACGTGTTGGTGAAGTTGATCATCCAATGAATGATGATCATTATATAGAATGGATTACCCTTGTTACTCAGAACAAAACAAAGACAATATATCTTGCTCCAGGTGATGAACCTAAGGCGATATTTAAGACAACAGCAGAAAGTGGTGTCGTGTATGAATATTGTAATTTGCATGGATTATGGAAAATTGAGATATAAAATTTTATATATTGCGATAAACTTCAAAGCATTGTATAATAATAATTGGAAGAGTGATACTCATTAAATGAGCGTTAAAAAGATGAGGTCGTAAGCGCCATGAGGATTATTTCATCCATATAATTCAGTTAAGCAGAAATTACGTTATGGAACGAGATGCACAATTTGTCGAGGAAGTAGTAAAAATGCTTGTTGACAATCCAGACGACGTAAAAGTTGATCGTAAAGTTGACGAGATGGGTGTACTTATTTCTCTTGATGTAAATCAAGAAGACATGGGTATGGTTATCGGTCGCGAAGGTTCTACTGCAAAAGCATTGCGAACTCTACTACGCGTAGTAGGAGCACGCAACAATGCACGAGTAAACCTAAAGATCAATGAGCCAGAAGGTTCTGAACGCCCAGCTCGCAAAGAAGAGAGTGGAGCTGAAGAAGGTGAAAAGGAACAAAAAACTCTGGACGAAGTTGTTGGAGATATTGAAATCTAAAAATCTCAAGGTAATAAAAAGTATTATCTTTTACAAAAGTCATTTAGCAATAAGTGACTTTTGTTTTTTGCATTGATTTTATTTGATATTTTTGTTAATATAAACCATCAATCTGAATAGGTCGGATTGTTAAATGAGTCTTATAGTGGCACGATCTACTTGAGAATGTGAACACGTGCATTGCGCATGATATCACCGACAAGATTTGTGACGTGACCATGAGACAAAATTTTATTTTAAGGAGGTGTCACAATGACACGAAAAAGTTCTTTGATAAATTGGTTTGTAGATTTTTGCAAAAGATGCTTTGCAAAAAAGTATGCGACAAAGGCTGGAGGCAAATCTCCAAGTACACATAATTGGAGAGTATGCCCTGAGTGCAAGGAGTATGTTTGGGCATTTTTGTTTAATAAGGATAAAGTCCGATGCGACCGTTGCAATGCGGTGTTGGGGGTAAAAAAACCGACAGCATTTTGTAGTTGTGGTGCTGCCACTCATATGGCATGTACAGATCCTTATTGCACAAAGTGCAAAAAGGAATTACCCTCATTGGTAATGGAATATAAAGACAAAAAAGGTAGAATATTTACACTGCTCAAACCATTGTATGATCCACGTATTTCTTTGTGGACTATTTTTACGATAATATTAATGATGTGTATGACGAGTGTTTATCATTTTGTCAAGATTCCTTATGGTTTTTCTGTTGGACAAAGTAATTTTTTGTTGTGGTACATTGCTACTTTTAATTTGTTCGCTTACCTTTTATATTATGTGACACGTTCTGTAAATAATCACATGAAATTTGTGCCATTATTGATAATAATTTTTGGTGCTATATTAATAGCAACATTATTATTTTGGGCAATGCCAATAAAATATTCAACGCGTGCATTATCACCGCGCTGGGTGCATGTGCCAACAGAGCAGGAATGGCAACAACAACAGTTGGCGGAAATAGATGCTTTGGAACCCGGTTTAGCTCAGTTTGAATTGGCTCATAAGCTTAAAAGTGTGAATTGGCGACCATATTATGTTGCTGCCGCAAAAGTTGATTTTGAAGGTTTGATGCGGAAGTACGGTTCATATGCAAATCAATTGGACCCATGGCATGGAGCACAATTCTTTCCACTTTTAAATAAATATTTAGAATCTTTGAGTCAAGATGAATTGATAAGACAGTGCTGTGATGATCCATGGAATGTGATTTTTACACCTCTGTCAGTTCAGAGATTTAGCACTGTTGTCACTGCATGTGATAACATCATGCCATAATATCGTAACTTTGAAGACTCTTTCTGTAGTGCAGAAGGGGTCTTTTTTGTGTTATAATTATAGTCTAATTTTAAAACTATATCTTAAAATATGTATTGTGTGATTTTAGTTGCAGGACTTGGAACTCGTATGGGCGCATTAACAAAAGATTGCCCCAAACCAATGCTCAAAATTAAAGATAAACCAAAACTAGCATATAGTATTGAGATGCTACCAGATGAAATAACTGATGTTGTTTTGGTTGTGGGATATTTAAAAGAACAAATAATTGATTATTTTGGTAATAATTTTGATAGGAAAAATATTCATTTTGTAGAGCAGAAAGAATTTAATGGTACAGCAGGTGCAGTAAGCCTAGTGCGTGACATTGTGAATGACAAAACGCTTGTTATTATGGGAGATGATTTATATTGCAAAAAAGATTTAAAAAAATTGATGCAGTACAATCAATCTCTACTTGCTTATGAAACAAATCAGGCAGAGAGATTTGGTTTGGTTGATGTGGATAAAGATAATAATCTATTAAATGTAATAGAGCGTCCACACGATAAAATTAAAGGATTGGTAAATACTGGAGCATATGTGCTTAGTAAGGAATATTTTGATGTTGAGATGGTTCAGATTTCTCAGAAAGAATATGGATTGCCACAAACGCTAGTATCAATGTATCCAGAAGTAAAGACAAAAGTAGTAACAACAAAAAAGTGGCAATCAATAGGTTCACCAGAAGATTTAGAAATCGCACAAATAAGAATTGATGAATTTATATAATAACTAAATTATGAAAAGTAAAAAAATAGTAACAATTGGTGGAGGTACGGGATCATTTACGCTCCTCTCAGGGCTCAAAAATTATCAATATGATATTACAGCGATTGTGACAATGGCTGATGATGGTGGCTCTACTGGAAAACTTAGAGATGAGTTGGGTGTGTTACCGCCAGGTGATGTAAGGCAATGCCTTGTAGCGCTTTCAGATTCAAGTGAAAAATTGCGTGAACTTATGAATTATCGTTTTTCCGCCAAGGGTGAATCCGCTCTTGGTGGAGACAATTCTAGTTTAGAAGGACATAATTTTGGAAACTTATTTTTGTCAGCATTGGAAAAGATTAATGGTAGTTTTTCTAAAGGGATAATAGATGCTATTGATATTTTGAATGTAAAAGGTTCTGTTGTGCCTGTTAGTGAAGGAGATATGAGATTGACTATTAAATTAAATAATGGAGTTTTAATAAAAGGGGAGAAAGAATTGGATGACAATGAGAGAGTGAGAGAAATTGGAATACATGAGGTGAGGCTTTCAAAAAGTGTAAGAGCAAACAGGCGAGCTGTTAAAGCAATAAATAAAACAGATTTTATAATAATAGGTCCAGGTGACCATTATGGCAGTATCGTACCAAATTTATTAGTGAGTGGCATTAGAAATAGTATCAAAAAAGCAAAGGCAAAAGTAATTTTTGTCGCACCACTGACAAATAAAAAAGGTCAAACTAGTGGTTTTGCAGTTTCGGATTATGTGGATAACATCGAAAAATTAATTGGAAAAAACAGAATAGATTTTGTGGTGTATAATTCCAAAAAGCCACACAGGGATATGTTGAAAAGATATGAAAAACAAGAAGGAAAAAATTCTTTAGTGCTTTGCAAAAGTGATGACAATAGAAAATATAAAATAGTGAAAGGAGATTTGCTCAGA
>JALWAF010000039.1:0-3054 GCA_027016355.1 Candidatus Moraniibacteriota bacterium
AAATTAGCCAATTCTCCAGTGCCAATTTTTGTGTCATTACGATAAACATCAATCTTTATATCTTTAGCAAGCACTTTGCCTTTTGTTACTTTTCCACCAATAATCATTTTATCTTTTTCTGTAAAAAATATACCCAAAACCTCAAGTTCTCCTACATCAGTTCGTTCGATTTCATCTGGGAGCATTGCAAGTAATCTGTTTTTGATATCATCAACAAGTTCATAAATAACTTTATAAGAAGCTATCGTCACATCATCATCATCTGCCATACGTTTTGCAACGGGACTCACAGAAACATTAAATCCATAAATAATTGCTTGTGCGCTACTACCTAGACGAACATCAGATTCTGTAATATTTCCAACACCTGTATCAATATAACTTACAGCTACTTTTCCCTGAGGAATTGTACCAAGAATCTGTTCAATTGCTTCAATAGAGCCTTCTACATCAGCTTTAATAATAATATTAAGTTTTGGAATACCGTCATTATCTGTAATACTTTTGACATTCTTTTTGTCACCAGCAAGTCGCGTTGCTGCTTCTTGTGATTTGATACGGGCACTTTTTTTGGCATGAGCAACTTGTAAAATATCATTTGTTTGTGCGGTATCAGTGAGACCAAAAATTGTTACAGGTGTTGAAGGAGTTGCTTTTTCAATTGATTCACCGCGGTGATTTTCCATGTGACGAATACGGCCGTATGTTTTGCCGGCATTAACATCTTGTCCAACCTTGAGTGTGCCGGTTTTGACAACAACTGTTGAAACAGGACCTTTTTGAGGATCTTTGTGAGATTCTAATACAACAGCAAGTCCATCACGAGAAGCATTTGCGCGGAAATTTTCTACCTCAGCTAATAATAAGATACTTTCCAATATATCGGTAATACCAATATTATTTTTTGCACTAATTTCATTGCACATAACATTACCACCCCACTCTTCAATTACAATATTGTGTTCAGAAAGCTCTTGTTTTACACGAGCAGGATTTGCATTTGGTTTATCAATTTTATTTATTGCAACAATTGTTGGGATTTTTTTTGCTAAGAGATATTTTATAACTTCTTTTGTCTGTGGACGTACACCATCGTCAGCGGCAACTACTAATACAGCAATGTCAGCAATAGAAACACCTCGCTCACGCATAGCTGCAAACGCTTCATGTCCAGGTGTATCAATAAATGTTATTAATTTACCACGTTTTTTGGTTTGATAAGCGCTGATATGTTGAGTTATACCACCTGATTCACCGCTAGCAACAGATGCTTTACGAATTGAATCTAACAGGGTCGTTTTACCATGATCAACATGTCCAAGAATTGTAACAATTGGAGGACGAGGGTCTAATTTTTCACCAGATTTTTCTTCTTTTGCACATATATCAAGTAATTTTTCAAGTGTGATTGTTTCATCGTCTGCTACTTCAAGGTCTTCCGTTACAGTATAATCAAGGTCCTCTGCAATAATCGCAGCTGTATCAAAATCAACTTCTTCGTTGATTGTTGCCATAATACCATTTTTCATGAGTTCGGTAATAAGTTCAGTTGCTGGAATATCAAGAATCTCTGCAAATTTCTTTACAGTAACAGTAGGTGGGATTTTTACATTTTT
Source organism: Candidatus Moraniibacteriota bacterium (assembly GCA_027016355.1). Lineage (GTDB taxonomy): Bacteria > Patescibacteriota > Minisyncoccia > Moranbacterales. Next base: position 1,617 of record JALWAF010000039.1, read on the forward strand.
TTCTTCTTCAACCATGATAATATAACATTAATAATTTATTGGGCTTGTTTGATGGCATCTAACTCTTCTTTGGTTAATTCATTGTCATTTGTGGATTTACCTTTGCTGATTTGTTTTGTATAGACGCGTGTACCTTCTCGTGTGTGTAGAGCAGATAGAGTAAAACCATCATTTTTGTTATTTAGTAGTGCAATGACAAAACTTTGATTGCCAGAACGATCACCAAATGGATCAAATCTGACTATACTTATTTTATCCAAACACTTTTGTGCATGCGAATTAATTGTGTTGGATATATTAAATAATTCTTGAATTTCTCTATCAAAGTCATTTAGTTTTTTTGCATGATTTACAATTATTGTTTCAAGATCAGCCCCTTTTTTACCAGTAAAAAGTATTTTTGTTGTTCGAAATAATTTTTGTGATCGTACGGTAACAATAATTGTTATTATTAATGTTATGAGTGATAACACAAATGTAATAATTGTGAATATAGCAAACAGACTTTGGTGAGAGAGATAAAATTCTAACATAAATAGTTTATATAATTATAAGTCAGAATATCATTAAAATGGCGTTTTGTAAAGCAACTCATTGAAAATGAGACTTATAAACAACCTAAATATCATTTTAGACCATTATTTTAGAAGTGTGTCTACATATTTCCAAAAAGCATCTGCTCCACTAAGCCCTCCAATACACTCAGAAGCCTCTGCTTTTGTACGAGCATCTGGGTGTAGTTCATCCACAGGCATGTGACGAAATACCCACCTAACATCTTTAGAATAATCTTTCATAATATTTGTTACAGATTTGTGAAATTCTTTGCAAAAAGGACAATCTAAATCAGAATATTCAATCACTGTAATACGTGCATTATCTCGACCTCGAATCCAGTCAGACTTATCTACAGGAGCTAGGTTTGTGGTTGAGCTAATGTCCTTTGCTCGTGGATTATTACCAGCAAGTAAATCATCAAAAAATTCTCGCATACCTTTTTCTGTAACTGCACCAGGGATTTCATAAATTGCATCATCGATAAGTACAAAACTGTGAGGAGTACCTTTTACGCCAGCTAATTTACCACTATCAATGTCATTTTGTACATCTTTTTTGTGTTGTCTATCAGCGAGGCAAGTATCAAATTTTTCTTTATCTATATTATTATCTTGAATAAATTGTTCAAATGATTTTGCAGTTGTGGATATATCGTTTGCGGTTTCAGTTGATTTTTTGATGGATGTTTTTTTTGTTGAAGCTACTCCAAATGAAATCCTTTCAGTTATAGTACCAATAAGGAGAAAAAATAATATAATAGAGAGTGCGCTCATAAACCCAAACCAAAAAGAATGCCAATGTGTTTTATATGATTTGTTTTGTGATGTCATAAAGATATATTTAGTAATTGTAGTTTATATGATAAACATTTTATGTGTAT
>JALWAF010000039.1:3064-4343 GCA_027016355.1 Candidatus Moraniibacteriota bacterium
TATGTGTATTGCGCAAGTTGCAAAAATTTTCTATGATATAAAGAGTATAGACGTAAAAATATTTTATATGATTGCACAATATTCAACAACAGTAGCACAAAAAAATAAAATAGCAGAAAACACCTATCAACTTCTTATTACGAAACCAGATGATTTTTCTTTCGCACCCGGGCAGTATGTTTTTTTGGATTTTTCAAATCCTACATATACAGATGACAAGCCTAGTTTTCGTGCGATGTCAATTGCATCAGCACCACATGAAAAATATTTGATGTTTGTAATGCGTGGTAGTGATAGTGCATTCAAAAGAAATGTAATGGAATCAAATGAGGGGGATTCCATTTTAGTTAAAGGTCCAATGGGACACATAACATTACCACAAAATGTTAATCAGCCAATTGCATTTATTGTAGCAGGAGTAGGGATAACACCAGCAAGAGCAATGATTAAACATGAAGAATATCAAAAAACAAATAGACAAATAACATTGCTGTATGCATCCCGCACTAAAAATTCCATTGCATTATACGATGAATTACGCAATATCCCATTACAAAATTATAAATCAATTTTTACATTAACACGTGAAGAGGGGGAATGGGAGGGTAGTCGTGGTAGAATAGATGCAGAGATGATTAAACAAAACATTGACGATATTACAAATACCATGTATTATATTGTAGGTACGAAGATATTTATTGAATCAATGAAAAATATTTTGGAAGATTTGGGAATAGAAAGAAATAATATGCAGTTTGACAATTTTGGATAAACAAAAAACGTTTTCGCTATTAAGGTAGAGTAGTTGGGCATTGCCCGCCGTAGCTCGCCTAAGCGAGCGAAGGCGGGTATAGTATAACGGCTCATTATGTCAGCCTTCCAAGCTGAAGATACGGGTTCGATTCCCGTTACCCGCTCATCGATAAAAAGTCCCATTTAATCCAACAATTCCCCGAGTCTTGACTCGGGGTCAGCAAGTAGTTTGCGGAACACCATAAGATGAGGGAAAGTTTGAAAACCGTAGGTTTTCGAGATATGGGGAACATAGGGTCATATAAATTTGATTAGTAATAAGTACTATCAGAGACCCTATGTTCAAAAGCCATACCCTGCGGGCTTGCCCCAGGGTTGTTGATTGGGGCTTTTTTGGTACCCACTATGCAACAATCGAACTGAGACGCTATAGCTCATAAGTAAATGTTACCGAAAGTAAGGCTGCATAGTTCATAATAGGGTTACCAAGAGGAAAATCGTTTTTTAAAACAATTTTCCTCTTTTT
>JALWAF010000040.1:0-326 GCA_027016355.1 Candidatus Moraniibacteriota bacterium
CTTAATGGACATGATACTTTTTTCTTTTTGTAGTTATAACCAAGATCTTTACAAATTCTTTTAAATATCTTTGCATTTTTATCCCCCATTTTACTTTTTTTGTATGTACATCCACCAGTAAATCTGCCTAAATTTGTCTCCACCACCAACATACCCAATATAAAACTCTTACGCACACCTGTTTTTTTACTTGCAAATTTTGCTGCTTTCCTAATATCATCTGTATCAAATGATTCACCAAGAAGTGCAGAAAGTCTTGATTCTACTTCAGACAATTTTGCATTTAGTTGAGCTATTGAAGTATCTACTTTAATAATTTCAACTTG
>JALWAF010000040.1:336-12266 GCA_027016355.1 Candidatus Moraniibacteriota bacterium
AACAGCTGCTGCTTGTGACAAAAGTTGAGATTCTGTCTTTTTATGTTCTGCCAATAGCTTCTCTTTTTCAGCTTTTAAATCTTTTAATTCTTTCTTCTTTTGTTCTTGTAGGTTTTTTGCATTTTGTACTTGATGTACCACATCCATAATCTTTGCACGCATACCCTCTAAATTATCTGTCGTATCTAAAAATCTATCAGTGCCATCATTTTCCACAACAGAAACAACAGGATGATTATTAGATACAAAATATACCCTGCGAACAGTATCTGCTAATGAACTCTTATATAACTCTACTTGACCATTTAACTGCTCAATTTGTGCATCTCTTCTGTCAATTTCTTTTTCTTTTTTTTCAATGTCTTCAATTACTTCATTAATTGTCCTCTTTGTAGTACCTAATGATTGTTTTACCGCACCGAGATTTCCTTGTAATACTGCTTTTTCTTTTTGCTTCTTTTCTACTTTTTTTTCATACTTCTCTTTTTTGTCTTTATATTCATCTTGTTTCTTTTCTACTTTCTCTTTTTCTTCTTTTGTCATTTCATCAGTAGTGTTTTCACCTGCATACACAAAACCACTTTGCAATACAGATATGCAAAACAACAAAACCACCATTAATATTACAACAAATTGTTTTTTATAAGTTTGATGTTTCATTCCTATATAATACCACATTTTACTCAAGTAAAAAACAGATACTTCGAAAGTACCTGTTTTTTAGAAGTTTACGAAAAGATTATCTTTATTCAGTTTTTTCTTCAGTTTTGCTTTCCGTTTTTTCACTCTCATCTTTGTTGTCACCTTCTTCACCATCCTCCACGTCAGCCACACCTTCAACCTTAGAAACATCTGCATCCACCTCGCTATCAAGTTCAGCCATTTCCTCTTCAGTTCTCGGAGCTGCAATAGATGCAATTGTTGCTTCATCTTCAAGAATAATTTTTGCATTTTTATTTACAGGAATATCTGCAATCGTGATGCTATCATCAAAAGTTTTCAATTTTGAAATATCAATTTCAATTTCATGAGGCAAATCTGCCGGTAATGCTCGCATAACAAGTGTATCAATACTTTTTACCAAAGTGCCTCCGAGTTCCTTTACTGCAGGTGCTGTACCAACAAATACCAACGGGATTTCTGCTTCAACTTCTTCTTTCATATTTACCACATAAAAATCAGCATGTGTAAAATCATCTGTAATTGGATCTGTTTGAAAATCATATATCAACACATTTACAGGCTTTGCATCATCAACTACTAAAGATACAACTGTATTTGTACCAGCAGAAGCAAATACTTTTTCAAATGTTGTCATATCAACCCATAAATTGCTTGGCTCTATATCTTTTCCATACATCACAGCCGGGATATTTTTACCAGCTTCAGCACGCATCTTTTTACCTGTTTTTTCACGTTTTTTTACTTTCAATGTTATTGTTTCCATGTTTTAATAAATTAATTATATTAATAATCTAGAATATGTCACTTGCATAACCATCAAATGAATTTAGATAATCGTGTACTGCTATAACATCATTATCTGATACAACATCAGATTGAAAAAATGTTTGTGCCTCTGCTGGTGTTGTGTCAGTCAATACTCCAACAGTCATCATACCACCATCATTTTGTGACATGAAAATCATTGCCGCACCAGCACATTTTGTACATGAAATATGCACAATAGTTCGATCTTTATCATATCCAAGTGGCATATACGACAAATGTTCACGCTGCGCACCGCACACCGGACATTTTTGTGGAATTACACGATTTTGTTCTCCTCGTTCTATGTCCATATAAACAGTATACTAGTACAAAAAATAAAAAAAAGCAAGTCTTCTCAAATAAATGAGATTTTTAATTGTTAATTTTAATATGATTCTATATAATTTTTCATTGTTACTTCTCGTCGCACATACACACTCATGACTATTCCGCATGCAATCATAACACTCAATAATGAGCTCCCTCCATAACTGATGAGCGGTAATGGAATTCCCGTAACAGGCATCATTCCGATATTCATACCAACATTAACTGTAAAGTGAATAAAAAACATCGCCATCACTCCCACAACCAAAAAATATCCAAATGCGTCTCGTGATTGACCTGCAATAAAATAAAATCGTGAAAAAAGTACACTAAATAATCCAAAAAGAACAAGTACTCCGATAAATCCTACAGACTCAGCAATTGTAGCAAAAATAAAATCTGTGTGTTTTTCTGGTAAAAAATTTAGTTGTGATTGTGATCCATATCCAAAACCTTGACCTGTTAAACCACCATTACCCACCGCAATTATTGATTGAATTACATTATAACCACTTCCTTGTGGATCAAGCTCTGGATGTAAAAAATTTACAATACGTGCTTTCTGGTATGGTGCAAAAAGAGTCCATGCAATAGTAGCACACACTACACCTATAATTATAAAAGATGCCAAATACCTTTTTTTAATACCTGAAACAAATATCATTACAAACCAAATACCAAATACTACCAATGCTGAACCAAAATCAGGTTGTTTCAAAATTAAAAAAGCAACAATACTTACTAAAACAAATGATGTAATAATTGTTGTTATTTCTCCCAATTCCCCTCGTTTTTTTGAAATAAAATGTGCCAAAAAAATAATAATAAAAACTTTAATAAGTTCCACAGGCTGAAAATATGCAAACCCCAAATTAAGCCAACCTGAAGTTCCTCGAAATGTTGTTCCAAAAACTAATGTTACCAAAAGTAATCCTACAGAAAAAAAATAAATAAAAGTACTATATGCTCGTAAAATATTATAATCAATAAGCCCAAATAAAATAAATCCTCCAATAGCTAAAACAACATACACCATATGTCGTATAAAAATAACACTATTTGCACCATCGCCATACAAAAACATACTACCTAGAGTTATAATTCCAAACCCCAAGAGCAATAGCACTGTAAAGAAAAATATAAAATCAAATTCAAAAAATTTCCGTAACATACTTTAAAATATATCAAGAGTATGCAACACCTAATTATTCTGATCCCAAATCTTGATATCGTCCTCCTGGCAAATACTTTTTCATAAAATTCAAGGAATCAAAAATATTTGTTTCTGCTTGCATTGTTGAAGACTTTATATTTCCTGGAAATTTATGTGGCCATATCAAACGAAACTCCCTTTGTGAATTAGAATCCAGTGTACGCATCTCTGTTTTATTTACTGCAACTGGTATACCCCTTTCATCCTCAAGGATAACATTTATTACAACACTATGAAAGTCATATGGACTATCATTTGATACAAGACCAAGTGCTTCAGCATAATTTGTATCATTTTCAACAAGTCCAAACCTCTGATTTTTAACAACAATTTGAGGACTATCAAATTCTGTAAATTTAACCCACTCAACATCATTAATAGAAACTTTTACACTTGACGGTTTTTGAGCTGTTTCTATCCCAACTTCAATGATATATTTGTTTTCATTTGGTAAAATAAAGGTTTGATTATTACGCGTTGCTAAAACATTTCCACTACCGTCTAAAACTTCAACTGTATAATAAACTACTTTGCCACCATAGAGTGCATTTGGATTGTGAATATTTGCAACAACATCATATTTGTTTTCTCCTCCATATACAACATGTGCGCTCTTTACAATTAAATCTTTACCAATTAACTCTTTTGAACATGTCGCACACGGACCTCCACAATCAATGCCTTCTTCTTTTTGATTTTGTTTTTCATCAAAACAAGTTGGACTTGAAATTGTCAAAGAAACAATAAGTCCAATGAATGTAACTAAAATAACACCAAAGATGCCCATAATTGTAAAACGTTTTGTACTTCTATTCATAAAAATATTTTATCTATTTTAGTATAAATTAACATTATTAAATTTACTAATCCAAAATATAAATGCCGACAACAAAATTACAATGATAATTAGAACAATAAATATCTTTCGTCCTTTTTTTTCATAAAAATCTAACATAATTTTAACTAATTAATATTAATAATTTATTTTTGAGAAGCAAGTAGCGCACTTCTCACTGAGCAATTCATTTCACGCTTGTACAATGGTCGCTTATCAACTGCATACATACCAATAGCATCTTCAAAAGTTTTGCGTCTATCGTGTGCGTAGATAACTCCCAGTGGAAATTTATCTTCTTCTACCGCTTTTGCAAATGCTTCTGCACGATTACTAACATCATAGTCATATTCATCACCAATGTAATACGTATGTTCTTTGAACCATTGATAAGTATTAACTTTATTAAAAACAACACACGGCTGAAAAATATCCACCAGTGAAAATCCGCTATGATTGATTGCTTCTTTGAGAATTTCTTGTGTTTCTTTTGGGTCACCTGCATTTGCACGTGCCACAAAAGGTGCATCCAGTGAAATCGCAAGTGCCACAGGATTAATTGGTTCATCTATCACACCCTCAGGTTGAGTAGGTGTTACCATTCCCTCCTGAGTCGTCGGAGCAGCCTGACCCTTAGTAAGCCCATAAATCATATTGTCATGCACTATCACTGTAATATTTGGATTTCTGCGGATTGTATGAATCAAATGATTTCCTCCCTCTCCATACACATCTCCATCTCCACTTGTCACTATCACAGTCTGCTCTGGATTTGCAGCCTTGATACCTGTTGCTACTGGTAGAGCTCGTCCATGCAAACCATTGAAATAATTAGTTTTAAGATACTGAGGCAATTTTGCAGCTTGACCAATACCTGAGACAAGTGTTATTTCTTGTGATCTTAAATCCAAATCCTGCAAAGATTTTTTCAAAGTTTGCAAAATAGGAAAATTCCCACATCCAGGACACCATTGATTATCCACTTCTGGTGGCACATTAAAATCCTCTTTTTGTTGTGATGCTGTAACCATATTTTTGTTTTTAATCTTATTTGATTATAGTATATCATCAATACAACTTATATTCAAAACATGTAGTGAAACAAGCATGTTTATCCACCAAAACCTTGACAACGGTGAGCCTATCCACTACAAAAAAATATGATTGCTGTGTAGAGACGCATTGCAATGCGTCTCTACTTATAAAACATCTTTTATTTTCTCAGTCAACTCTTCCACACTATATAATTCTCCATTCCATTTTAGAATTCTTTTATCAATTTTTCTGTCACATTCTTTTTGGAGTAAATTTGCAAATTGTCCTGTTGCATTGTTTTCTACTACTACGACTTTCTTTGTATCTTTAATCATCTTTTTTGTTTTTTTATTCATCGGGAAAACTTGCACAAAATGCACAACACTCACTTCTTTATCATCGATATTTTCTACTGCCTCATCAACTACATTTCTATTTGAACCCCAACACACAACCAGTGTATTCGCTGATTTTTTTCCGACTATTTCTGGATCTAATGCGTCTTTTTCCAATAATTCTTTTCGTTTAAATAATCTTTTTTCCATCATTTGCATCCTAAATCCATCCACATCTTCTGTGATACGACCATATTCATCATGTTCATCACTATCAACACATACGAGTCCCTCTCCATATCCTGGTACACTACGTGGTGACAAACCATCATCTGTTAGTGCATATCTTTTATATTCTCTGTCAGACTCTACTATATGTTTTTTGTGTGGCAAAATTTTAAATTCTTCTTTATCAATAGTGTAGAGTGCATCTACAAAATACTGATCAATAAGTACAAATGTTGGAATTTGATATTTGTCTGCAGTGTCCAGTGCATGAGCAGTTATTTCATAAGCTTCCACAGGAGTCCCTGGTGCATAAATTGCTCGCATAAATTCGCCGTGGCCAGCATGCAACACCAAATCCAAATCTTCTTGTGCAGTTTTGGTTGGGAGTCCAGTTGCCGGACCAGGTCGCTGTGCGATGTGAATTGTAATCGGTGTCTCAGTCATCGCAGATAACGAAAGAGCTTCACACATAAGTGCAAATCCTCCACCTGCAGTAGTTACAATCCCGCGAGCTCCTGCATAACTTGCTCCAAGTGTCATATTAATTGCTCCGATTTCATCTGTCGCTTGCTCCACTACTACACCACATTCTCTGCCATGTTGAGCTAAAAATGTTAACAGTCCGGTTGAAGGCGACATAGGATAAGAAGAACAAAAATCAACACCTCCAGCAAGAGCACCAAATCCCACAGCATCAATTCCAGAAATAAACAAATCATCTTTGACATCCTCATCTGTCTCAAAAGAGCATGTGACATCATGACTAAAAGCAAAATGTTCTCCCATTTTATGTCCTTTTTCCAATGCTTCTTGATTTTTTTTGATAATGTCTTCTCCTTTTTTTACAAAAAACTGTCGTAAATATTCCTTTGGCTGTTCAATCGCCACACCCATCAGTCCAAGTATAGCTCCTGCTGCCACAGCATTGGCAAATACTCTATTACCAATAGCCTGTGCAATATTTATAAAGTCCACTTCCATTATACAATCACTGCAAAAATCCTCTTTCTTAAATCCCAAAAACATAGTTTCATCTGTAAAACGTTTTTTACTATGTTCATATGCATTTGGATCAAGCGGTACAAATAAATCAACTTTTGATTGATAAGCATCTCGTTTTTTGCTTGAAACTCTGATTGTAGTAGAATTCATACCACCTCTAACTCGTGACATGTATTCCTTGGTGGCAAATACATGATAGCCTTCTAACTTGAGAACATGCGTCAAAATATGTGACACACTCTGAATTCCCTGACCAGCTTGCCCAGCAATAACTATAGAAAAATCATCTTTAATATGTTGCGACATAATATTTATATTTTAATATTCATTTTTATTTATACTAACAGTATACCACTGATATGAATCATATTCAAAAAAACCACAGATTACCATTGTGATAATCTGTGGTTAAAACTTTTCTGTTCACGAGTTACTTAATGCCTAATGTATGCAACGCTCTCAGATAAAGGGCTGCACTCCAGAGCTGCTCTTTAGCTCCATAGCCTTTACCATCTCGCGGATCATAAAACTCATAAAATCCATTGAGTTGTTCCATTTTTTGAAACATCTCTAGTGCATATTTATGGTAGCCCATTTTTTCCAAAGCCATTACAGTGAATCCAACCACAAATGGCCAGACAACCTCGCCATCAGTTTCAGCAAAGACTTCTTGCTCACCTTCCGAATATGGATTATGGATGCATTTTATTGTAACTCCACAATTTGTATCAACTGAATCAAATTGCTTCACTACAAGTTCATGCATTTCCGCAGGGATCACATCATACAGCACGCCGAGCGCTAAGCCAAGCGGATCTGGACGTATGCCATCAGGTAGATAATCCACAAATAAACCATTACGCACAAATTGTGACAAAATACATTGCTTCAAATTCTCAGCTTTTTCAGACTCTCCTTTCAATTTGTATGCTCTTACTAACAACACATTATTAGTAAAAAGTGGCTTGTTAGCGAGTACTTTTTCCATCGTATCACGCCAATCAGCACCTACCGCCAGCCTATTTATCATATTGTTTTTTTCGACATAATCAATGGCCTGCTTAACCGCCGTCGGGAACTCTCCAAAGAGCTCCCAATCATTTGTGTGATATGCGTATTCATACATCGCGATAGCAAACAGGATTTCTGAGTCTTTAGTCCCTGGTGTTAGATTCCATAACTCGCCAGCATCATACCGGCCAACCATAAAGGAATTTTCACCACGCTCAGAAACCTTTTTCTCACGCCACTTTTTTTCATCACTGAGAAAAAGAATGGGAATCTGACCATTATCACGCTGACGCTTACACAAATTTTCTAAATGTGTCCGCACTATGCCATAACGTCCATGCTCCAACAAAAGCGGAGCAACTGCCAGTGCCAAGTCACGTGTCCAACACTGATATTTGTACCGATCTGGTGACGCAAACACACCAAAACCCGGTACCAGACATGCCTCTACTATTTCCCACGCTTTTTCTCTTTTGCTTCCGATTTTTTCCGTCATTTTATAAGCCTCCTTAGCTATATGAAAAAATTATTAAATAACTCCCATTCAAAAACTGAATATTGCACTATAACACTTTTTACTTAAATTTGCAACCCCTATTTTTTAATTTTTTATACCTCTAATTATAAAAATTGTCATTCCCGCGAAGGCGGGAATCCAGTACGTTTTACATGAATTATATTATTAAAATAAATTTTCAAAGCTTATAGCATTCTATAAATTAAATAACATTGAATGTGTAGAGATCTGCTTGCAATCCTAGATTCCCGCCTTCGTGGGAATGACAAGTAATGTGAGAAATTACCTATTTTTTCACCACTATCTGTGCAAGTATTAAACATGAAATACTATACAAAAAAGCAAAGTGACACCACATGGAAGAAATCATCTCTAACGAAACATTTTCAACATTTTTACAAAATTATACAGTGGGTGTTTATAAAATTTATTATATCCTTTCTGTACTTCCGCCATTGTGCCATTAATTTCTTCTTTAATTATATTTATACTATACTCTCTATTTATTTTTTCCCATGCATGTGCCATCTCAACTTTATTTTTAAATCCTGCCATTTCTCTTTTTTCACAAGTCCTAAATAAAACATGATTAATTGACAGCCATAATGATATGCCTCTAACACCCATAAAGTCATCTTTTTTAGCATTAAATAGAGAAGGGATTAATAATTTTGGTATTAGTAAATCCAAATTTTTTAAATTGCCTACAACAAAAGCCAAATTCCATGTTGTGTAAAGACTACTAAAATTTTGACTCATAGTCATTTTTGGAAATAAATTTTTCTTATTCACAATAGATTCATAAAAATCATCACTATTTCCCTCTGGTATAATTTCTCGCTTCTCAAAAAATGGATGTGGTGGATTATCTTCTATATATTCTGCTAGCACATATGCGCAAAAAGCATTGTCTTTAAAATTATTTTTAAATTCAGTTACCCCTGCTTCATGAATATTTATCCTCACAAACTCACTTAAATGTTCAATTTCTCCCTCTTGCTTTGGAGACAATAATTTATATTCAATAAAGTTTATTTTGTTTCGTCGATATTTTTCTTTCAAGAAATTAACCTTTAAAGGAGTTTTTTGCAGACCTCGCTGTAATTGAAAATAAATCATCAAGGAATCTATGGATATTGCTTTGGTTATCCTAAAAGAGCTCCGCGATATTTTTAAAGCATTGACAATAGTTGTCATAAGATTTCTTGTATTCAAACCACATTCCTTTTCCTTATCTTTATAATGATTTTGTAATTCCAAGAAAAAATTATGATCATTACACATAGCAGATGTAATTCGCTCCAAAACAAAAAGATTATGTACTGCTCTTTGTACTTGATCTGTTTTTATAAGCCACTTTTTATCCAAAGCTTCCTCTAAAAATTTTATAATCGCTGGATGCTTATTGATTAATCCTTTTTTAATATTTTCAAACATTGGTTTTAATGGTTGTCTGTCAATAGTTATGTTTTGAAAAAAAACTTCCATAGTTTTATTTGTCGTCTGAAAGTCATCTAACTTCATATCACGCAAAACTTGTTGGATAATATTCGGATCTGTTTTCATATCCATTGGAATACCCAATGCATCCATTGATTGATTAATAATCATTATTTTTTGATCTTCAGTTATACTATGCATATATTTTCATGAATTAATTTTACTATTTTAATTCCCCATTCATCTTGTAACATCTCTTATTATATCACTAATTTTATTCATCATATCATCGGTGTCAACATATTCGATAAAATTATCAGTAATCACATTCAAAGACTCTACTACTTTTTGTCCTTTTCTATATATGCAAATAATCGGAGTGCCCGCAGAATCAGCCCAACCAAGTTCAATACCAAGTCCTGTCGCTGGAAAAGAAACCTCGGCAATCATAACATCACAAGTCTTGATGATATCTCGTGTCACAAAATCACTCGCCTCAGAATAAATCTCATGTGGTAAAATAATTTCATGTTCCAAATTTAATTGACTCTCTCTAATTGGCTGATAAAGTTCTTTTTTAAAATTCAGCTTACTAGCATGCCCAATATATATTTTCATAATTTCTTACTTATCTAATAACACTCCCATTTTTTATATTGATGTATAATCTTAATAATTTAATTTTTCTTATTCATATTTATTACCTCTCAGTATACCATTAACACAATTTGTATTCAAAATTATTTTATGTTATATTGAAATATCTTGAATTTATCAAGATATGTTTTTGTTCTTTATAAACCTCAACAAACAGGAGTATTTATGCTACACACTGCCTGCACTGTACACCGCACTCAGCATTCTCGTCAGAGGAGAAAGCCTCAATATTGGTTCGATTGTTCTCATAATTTGATAGAAAATGTGAATTTCGAAATAATGAGAAGTAAAGGTAAAGAATTTACCATTTTCATAGGTCATCACAAAAAGCCTTTACTCGTAAGAATTAAAAAAATTAAACATTTGTCTCGCTCCAGATATGGCAAGAGAGTTCAGCTAGAATTATCACATATGACCTCTGATGAACATGAGTTTACTATTACAGTTGTATACAATAGGGATAATTATACTATGGTAATCAAACCTATGCCAAAATCCCTTTTAAAATAAACTCCAAAAAAACACTCAATATTTTAAACAAAATATTGAGTGTTTTACATTTATATTGAAAAGTCATTAATTTGTAAAAATAACTAAACAAATATCAAATTTCATTATCCCAATTCTTTTTTAACGTCTTCAAATTCATTTTCTATTTCTTTGAGTCTTTTTTTGGAGTCTTTTATGAGACTTGCGCCCTTTTTTATCTTTTTAATTCCTTCTTCTACATCCACTTCACCCTGAGCTTCAAACCAATTTACTATTTCTTCAATTTCTTTGAGAGATTTTGTTAAATTGTCTTTTTTTTGTGCTGTCATATTTTTAACTTTCAATAATTAACTATTTATTTAATCACTTTTGACTCAATTTTTCCATCACTCACTTGCACTTTTATTTTATCATCTTTTTTAACTTGTTTCACACTTCTTATTATTTTTCCATTGCTATCAGTTGTTATACTATAACCCAGTGCTAACTGCTTTCTTGGGTCATTGCTACAAATTGCTTTTTCTAAGAAAACTATTTGTTTTTTGTCTCTTTCTATTGCACTTTGAAAATTCATCATTACATTAATAGCATTTTGCAAAACTCTGGAATAATTATACACAATTTTATCTAGTGCAAAAGACAACTCTTTTAAATTATTTTGTAACTTCCTTTTTTTGTTTTCTATTTCATTATCAATTTTTTGCACTACAAAATTAAATCTCGTAAATAACTCTTTTGTGCTTTGGATAATACTGTCAAAAATATCTTTTAGCTTATATTCGTTGTCTTTGAGAATAGCCTTTTGTTCTTGCAAAACTTTTTCAAATGAATGCAAGATGTATTGCTCACTGTTTGTTATAAACTTATCAAGTTTATCCCAACTTTCCCTTACAGCATGAGCTGCCGCTGTTGGTGTACTTACTCCAACATCCGCAACAAGTGTTGTAATAGTTTCATCTTGCTCATGACCTACACCCGCCACCACTGGCACAGGGAAATCTGCTATCAAGCGCACAATATTCTCATTATTAAACGCTTGCAAACTCTCCAAACTTCCGCCACCCCGCACAATCACAAGCACATCTAAATCTCTCTTTGCCATTTTTGTAAGAGCCTCTTTTAAATCCGTCAGAGCACCCGCTCCCTCAACTGTTGAATGATGAAAAATAATTTTATATCCATATTTGCCAACATTCGTAGTAAAATCTCCAATCGCTGCGCCATTTCTGGATGTAATAAGTCCAATTTTTTTTGGTAATTTTGGTAATTTTCTTTTTTTCTCCTGGACAAACAATCCTTCTTTTTCTAATTTCTTTTTTAATTCATCATACATATTTTTTTATGTCTCTT
>JALWAF010000040.1:12276-12859 GCA_027016355.1 Candidatus Moraniibacteriota bacterium
CTTTTTTGAGTGCGCCCTCACCATAAAGTTCTACTGTTTGACCTATGAAACTAAATCCATATTGTTTATGATAATTAGGATAACCTGTAATTATTATTTCCATTCCATCTTCCAAATCCAATCCCGATAATTCATAACTATTTTTAAATACTGCACACCGAAGAATACCTTCCTTGTCTTTAATTTCAAAATAAGCATGTCCATTTAGGTTGCGTTTAAATCCTACAATCTCACCCCTTACCCTCACGCTACGGAAATTAGCTCTAAGCACAGTATCCAACATTGCAACAAACTCACCAACGCTCACCGCATCATCTTTTTTCTCTTCAATAATCTCCCCAGTCTCAACATCAAATTCCATATTTTTTACTGATGATTGATGACTGATTACCGATTGCGCTGCCTGATTCACTGCCTCCGCCTCCCCAAACAAATCACCACCACCGCCTTTGGCATATTCATTTTTAATTTTTAATTTTTCATTTCCAACAATTCCCTCTCCTCGCACAATTGCCAAAATATCATCTCCATACTTCCGAATCTTTGCCGGACCAATCCCCTTAATACGCAAAAGCTCATCATG
>JALWAF010000040.1:12869-13677 GCA_027016355.1 Candidatus Moraniibacteriota bacterium
GTATCTTGTTGCCAAGATATAATTTTTTGTATTAAACTCATGATATTTTGTATTTATTTACAAACCGTCGTAAAATTTCTTGTGGCACTGTTACATTTTCTTCGTTTGCCTTATCTATAAGTTTCTGTGCGTCTTCTGGTGGAAAATATCCTGCGTATTTATAAACATTGATACGATTTATGATTTCCTTTGTATCCATTTCTGGATGAAATTGTGTTGCATATATGTTATTTTTTATTCTGTACATTTGTACAGGACATGTATCTGAACTGGCTAATAACACACCATTTTCTGGCACTCCTTGACATGCTTCTTTGTGCCCTACAAATGCACGAAATTCTTCTGGTAAATCTTTCAATAAACCATCCTTTTTACCTTCTTCATTTATCTTTACCGTTACAGCACCTACATCTTCTCCATATTTTTCTTTTGAAACACATGCACCTTGATGTGATGACAAAATCCCCACACCATAACAAGCTCCTAGAAATGGGATATCTCTCTGAACAATTTCATCTAATAATTTATACAAATCATCTTCAAATCTTTTTTGCTCGTCACTCTTCTTTTCTTCCGAGTCGGATACATTGCTCGGACCACCTCCCACAATCACTCCACTATAATCATCTAAATTTATATCTTCTGGTATTCCAGCAATTTCCATACGTATGCGATGTACCTCCTCCAATGTCAATTTACCAAAATGCAAAAACGCCTCAAATTCTGTATCGGCAATTTTGTCAGGTCGTAATTGTAATATCAAAAACTTTTTCATAATATTTACATTTAAAGTTAATATATTTAATCA
>JALWAF010000041.1:0-13148 GCA_027016355.1 Candidatus Moraniibacteriota bacterium
CCAACCAAACGCACGAGCACGAGCAGCATATTTTTCTGTGTCATGCCCAAGCATTGTCTCACCACGCTGACCCAATCGGTTAACATCTACAATTGCAATCAGATTTCCTAATTCATAATAACTTGCGATATTCATCGCCTCCCACACTTGTCCCTCTGCCATTTCACTGTCCCCCAACAAAACATATGTCCGAGCATTTGTTTTATCCAGATTTTTTTGTGCTAAAGCCATACCCACACCTATAGAAAGTCCTTGCCCAAGTGAACCAGTCGCAGCTTCTGTGAAAGAAAAATTCATCGTTGGATGTCCTTCCAAATTACTATCAAACTTTCTAAAGCTATTAAGCTCATCTGGAGATACTACGCCTGCAGCTGCCCAAAGTGCATAAAAAAGCGGCGACGCATGTCCTTTAGAAAAAATAAGCCTATCATTATTTTCACTATCAATCTTTTTCACATCAAATCGAAAAACACCAGCAAACATCAAAGTACTCATAAGCTCTACAGCACTAAGTGCTGAGGTAGGATGACCAGAGCCAGCAATCGTAGTCATGTCTAAAATCCAGTATCGCAATAATTTATTTAATTTTTCTAATTCTTTTATTTTTATTTGTTTTGTTGACATTTTATGTTTTATCCTATAAAATACAATATTGTCCTTTTACATATACATATTACCACAATTCCACACAAAGGAGAAAATTATGAGTGACAATACTATAAAGAATATCGGCATCAAAGTATCCGGAGACCTCTTGTCCCGCGAGAATGTTTATGACTTTGCCAGGGATAAAGCAATAAAACACCATGTTGTAGCCATTATAGAAGGTGATACAGATATTAATAATGCACTGATTAAAGCAGGCTATGAACCAGCATTTGATAAAGATGGACGACGTATTACCGAAACAGAAGAAGAACGTAACATAATACGCCAAACACTCCAATCTAACACTATATTTGCACAAAACAGGTTTCTCGGAACTGGTGTTATTGCTAAGCCGTCATTTTTGGATTATGCTGAGGTATTATGTCTTACAAATGGGGATGATTTTATCACAACCGTCATGTATATTGGTTATGACGAGCTGTATGTACTTACGGACCCGTCCAAAATTAAAGATGAACAAAAAAAGTTCAAAGATTATCCAAAAATCAAAATAATCCCAATATCAGAAACTGCAAAAGATATAGCTAAAAGAAAAAATTGTCCTAATTGGCAGTCAAACTTCACCACAAAAGATTTTGCTCAAGAAAAAAACTGCACAGTTTGGCAGCTAACTTTTGATGATGGGACTACAGAATCAATTGCCGTAGAATCCTGTGTTTGGCCACTTTCAGAAACTGAAGGTTGGCTCGTGAAGGATGACATTGTAACAGATACATTCTTGGATTTGGAAGATCCTAATTTTTCCTATGAGAAATACTTTGGGAAAAAGGTTGTTGCACAAACACAACTCTACACTTGAATCAAAAAAACGACTATCTTCAATAATGAAGTAGTCGTTTTACATTTCAAAGAATTACTATACCCAACCACGTCCTTCCATTGCACTAGTAATTCGCTCAATTGCAAGAATAAATGACGCTGTACGATAATTTACATTATATTTTTCTGCACTCTTGTGCATTTGTTCATATGATTGTGTCATGATTTCAGATAATTTTCTATTTGTTTCACTCTCACTCCAAGATGTATTTTGGATATTTTGTAACCATTCAAAGTATGACACTGTCACACCGCCCGCATTTGCTAAAACATCTGGGATAACTACCACACCCTTATCATGTAGAACCACATCCGCTTCTGGCGTAGTTGGTCCATTTGCCAATTCAATAACTGTTGTTGCTTTTATATCTTGTGCGTTTTCTGCTGTAATTTGATTTTCAATCGCTGCCGGCACCAGCACATCACAATCCATAACAAGTAACTCTTCATTTGTTACTGCTTTATATTCTTTCATATCACATACTGATTTATCACAATAGATTTTTCCTTTTTCTTGTTTTCTTTCAAAAACATCATATGGATTGATGCCTTTACCATTTTTACTCACAATTGCACCTTTAGAATCACTCACACCTACAATTGTATACCCTGCGTCATATGCAAGACATGCAAAAGTATATCCAGCATTACCAAAACCTTGTACTGCAACGCGCATTTCTGCTGGTTTTTTATTTAATTTTTTCATCATACGTTCCAGCAATATAAATCCACCACGCGCTGTAGCGCTCGCACGCGCTGTAATACCACCAATTTCAACTGGTTTACCAGTAAAAGAGCCTGGAGAAGTATAACCCTTTAGCAATGAATACTGGTCCATCATCCATCCCATAATCTGCTCATTTGTATAAACATCTGGTGCAGGAATATCAATCTTTGGACCAATTTCCAGATATAGTCCTCGTACATACCCACGACTCAGCTCTTGCAATTCCCTTTTGGAAAGTTCCCTCGGATCAACTTCCACACCACCTTTTGATCCACCATAAGGTAATCCCACAACAGCACATTTAATAGTCATCCAAAAAGACAATGCCTTCACTTCATCAATATCCACCATTGGATGAAATCGAATACCTCCTTTGTACGGACCTCGTGCATTATTATACTGCACACGATATCCTCTAAATGTCTTTAATTTCCCATTATCCATCTTCACAGGTATTGCTATTTCATGAATTTGTTGAGGTCTCTGTAGAAGTGATAAGACATTCTCATCAACACCAATTACATCAGCGGCATTTGTTAATTGTTGCATCGCATTTTCAAATGGATTTTTCATAACTTTTTTTGTAGAGACGCATTGCAATGCGTCTCTACAACATCACAACATTTCTCTTATTCTTAAATAATTAATATATCAATTAGTAACAAATTTTACCTCATCATCAATCAACCTCTTCAACTCATTATAAGCACCTACCACATCGTCACTGCCCAAAATTGCACTACCCACACCCACTGCGTCTACACCTTTCTTTTTAATATTCACAATTGTATCTTTATTTACACCACCATCAACTGATATCCATATATCACCTCGACGCTCTCTCAAATATGACACCTTATCTAACATATCTTCTAAAAACTCTCCACCCTGAGCTCCTGGCACAACAGTCATCACTTGTACAGCATCTATCTCGTCAATGTAAGTAAATACATCCTCAACTGGAGTTTGCGGTGAGAGTGCTATACCTTTTGTAAAATCATAAGGGTCCATAGCAGATAAGATTTGTGATGGACTCTCAACTTCACCCAAATGAAAGTACACTCTCTTTGCGTCCAGTGCCGCACATGCATCTAAATATTTTTCAGGATTTGTCGTCATAAGATGAATTTCCACATCAAAATCATCCACCTCACCAACCAAATCATACAAATCAAATGTAAAACTATCCGTCATCGTATCATCAGCCAAATCAATCTGTATCCAATCTACAAAACCACGTAATTGATTTAACTGCCCCTTTACTTTGTCGCTATCCGTGTCCAAAATAGCTGGAATAATCATCATAATTTCAAAAAATTAAATATAAAATTATATTTCCATTATAACACAAAATTTAAAACAAAATTATTTTCCTTTTTATGGTATAATATATATAAAATAAAAACATAATATGACACATATAGCTAACATCCAACATAACGAAAACCTAAATCCAAATAAAATATTTTTTGTGAATATTATTTCACTATTAATGGGATTTACTGGCGGTTTACTTATATATACCATATCTGCATATTTCAAAAATATTTGGAATAGTGTAAATATTGGTTGGACATTTATAATTGCAAATATTATTTTATTAATCATTCTTCTTAATATACATAAGTTTGTGCGTGTTGTTGGTAGAGCAACTCTTTTTCAACTTCTTGTCATATGTAAAATCTCTATATTTGTTGCTCTTATCATGATTGTAGGACGATTGCCAGAAACAATATTACTTATGTCCTACATTGTCCTCGAAGCTTTATCATGGGCAGTACTTCGAATGATCTTAGAATCATATGCAACTGATAATAGAACTGGCAGAGTCTACGGACTCAATCTTACTATCATCAATATTGGACTGATACTATCGCCAATTATTGCCACACATTTATTGATGCAATTTGGATTTATAGGAATTTTTTATCTTTCAATTATCTTTAATATATTGATTTTTATAATTACTTTTTTCAATATTCACCATATAGATGTAATACATCAAAAGCAAACAAATTACATAGGATTATTTCAAAAACTCAAAGCACGCAAAGATATTCAAAGGATTTTTACTATTTCTATTTCTCTGGAATTCTTTTTTGCAATCATGGTTATTTATACCCCATTGTATTTATTAAATAATGGATTTTCATGGAATCAGATAGGAATTATTTTTACTGTAATGTTAATACCTCTCATACTTGTCCAATATCCTGTGGGAATACTCGCCGACACACGACTAGGTGAAAAAGAATTACTTTTTACTTCATTTATATTAATTACATTTTCTTCAATTGCTTTTTATTTTTTTGGTAATACTAGCATGACAATAGTTATGATAATTTTACTTATATCACGTATTGGAGCGGCTCTTATTAGTATTTTACGTTTGTCTTATTTCTACAAACGAATAGACAAAACAGACGTAGATATGATCGCATTATTTCAAACTGCACGGCCAATTGCATATATTATTGCACCAGCACTCGTAGGGATTTTACTTATATATTTTCAAATAAATAGCGTCTTCATACTCATTGCATTTATAGCACTATTTACACTTTACCCTGTTTACAAACTTTCGGACAATAAATCTCTATCAGAACTATAAAATAATATCCAAAAGATGCTTCCACCTTTTATGCAAAAACCTGTCATTCCTGCGAGGTCTACCTGTCTGGTATGCAAGTTTATTTGTTTATCCAATATCTAGGACAGGTCAATGTCCATACTTTCTGGAATGATACTAAATTATAAGCAACGCTGTTAAATATTTACATTCAACAAAACTCCAAATTAACTTTAATCGTTTTGTTGTTTTATTTTTTGTGGAGAATTACTATTAAACAAAATGAATGGCAATATAGCTCCTATGATAATCGATATAATTGGAACCCACTTATACATGCGACATGTATCAAAGAAATACCATATAATTACAATAAGTAATAATGTCAAACCATGCCACAATAAATTACGCTTACTTTCATTTTTATCCTCTGCATTCCTACCAATAGCATACATTAATCCACTATATATCAAAACAGTAATAATCCATGTCCACCATGGCCAACTATGGCATGTCTGCTTACCTGCAACACGTCCAGTTTCTTCTTCGTCTTGATTCTTTTGTGTATCTTCATTATCATTGTTAACCGTCTCTTGCGATGTACCAGCAGTATTATTATCATCGGTAACATTATTGCCACCAATATTAACATTACCTGCAATACCACGCGGTACCGTCTGTACTATTGTCTTCTTTTTTTTCTTCTTTTTTTTCTTTTTCTTCTTCTTTTTATTATTTCCATCATCTACATTAGTAGTTGTATTTACTGACTCTTGTTCTAATTGATATTCAATATCAAAATTTGATGCTAATCCTTGATATTCATTTCCAGCACTTTCTCTAAATTTTACATTAATTGCATATGACACTACTTGATTTCCCTCAATATCACCAAGATTCACTACTTGACCCTGTAGTGATTTTAATGTTTGCTCAGCCTGAACTATGTTTAACCCTTTCAAAATAGACACATCTAGCACATTAGATAACTCATCATTTGCATTATTATTTATATCAAACGTCATATATGCCGTAGCAGTTTCTGAACATTTATTTCTCACTGTGAAATTATTGCTCTTACTCCACCCAGGATATATATTTTTCTCTACATAAATTTTATTTTGCTCTTGATGAGTAATTAAATTGTCTGCATTTTTGATTTCCAAACAATCTTTTGCTTCTGCAGACACATTATTATACATAAGTATAAATAAGCCAACTATCAACACAAAATATTTTTTTCTTGACAACATCTTCATATCAATTATTTATTCCACTTAATTATTATCACTAATTTATAAATTAATTATCTAACTCTTCAACGCTTATTTCCTCTTCTGTCTTGTCTGCGTCTTTAGTCACTTTTTTATCCTCAATACTTTTTTTATCGTTTTTTGTTTCCTTTTTGTTATCATTGCTACCTTTTTTATCGCTTTTGTCTTCTGTCTTTTTGTCTTCTACCATTTTAATATCAACATCTTGTTTGACTTCTTGTTTTTTATCATCTTTTTTATCACTAGATACATCTTGCTCGTCATCTTTCAATTTCTCATCCGTTGTCTTGCCATCTTCATTTACTTTGTCATCATTTTCTTTTTTAGTATCTTTGTCTATTGTGGTTTTAATAGGACTGAGCTCTCTTTTGTCCTTATCAGTATCAGTTGACTGTTCCTCTACTTGTTCTTTTTTTACTTTTTTATCTTCTTGATTCTCTTCTTTTTGAGTGTTTTCTCCTTTTATTTTCTCATCTTTTTTGTTATCTTTTACTTCTTTTTTATCTTCCAATAAACCTATTTCATGCATAAATTTTTCATCACACAACAATTCTTCGCCATCAAAACATTTCTTCGCATAATACTTACGAAAATCTTCTTTTTTATTACTTGGATTATTTTTTTCTCCAGGAGTAGGCACAGGATCAACCCAATCACCAACACCATCTGGGTTGCGGGCGATTGTTTTACCAATAGATACTTCTTTAGCTTTATATTTATAAGAATCTATCAAATCTCCTTTAGCATTAAATAATTTAACAGTATCTCCATCATTATTTAAACTAAAATTATTATAACCTTGCACAACGAGAAAACCTTTTGACTCAATAGCTGTTGAATTATCTTTGGTGTGTTCTTTATTAATTTTTCTTCTATGACCTGTTGCATCAGCAATATACCAACCATCCACATCGACAGATTCGTCACCATTATTGTAAAGTTCCACCCACTCATTCCCAACTGCTGGCATAGGCATAAATTCATTCAAAGCAATATCTTCGTCTTCTGCTGAATTATCAATTGTTACTTTCCATAATTCACTCCAATCTGATTCATTCCCTGCTTCATCTACAGCCTTTACACGCCACCAAAAAGTAGCATCAGCAACATTATGTGCCGTTTTTTCACTATCTGTATATTCTGCATGCCAACGTAAATTTGTCACACTAGCATTGTGATAACTTTCATATATGTAATGATGTGCTCCATCTACATCACTCCAATCACTCAACAAAGTATCGCCATCTACCACAGCTTCATTTACTGGTTCAATTAATTGCGGAGCACTAGGTGTACTCCTATCTAATGTCACACCACACCATCCTGTCCAATCACTTGTGTTACCACGTTCATCAACTGCACGCACTCTATACTTGTAATATCCATCTTCATCTCTTATATCTCCAGAATATTCTGACACAGTAGGATGTGCAATTGTAGTAGCTTCACGAATTTGATAATCATAATGATCTAAATCACTTTCTCCATTATCCTCCCAATCAACTGTAATGTGTCTGTTATTAACAAAACCATCACAACCCATATCATTACCTTCATTATCCAAAATTCTCATACCAGTTGGTGTCTCTGGTGCAGTATCCACAACAAAATGCAATCCAAGTACGTCTCTAAATTGATTGATTGAAGGAATATCTTTTCTCGTAGCATAATCATAAATATGATGTGCAATGTAGTATTCACCATCTGGCAAAGTAGCAACACAATCAGCAAATGATTTTTGTTGTGTTAGAGAAAATGTCGCTTCATCAGAAATATCTACTAGATTTGGATCTCGTCGCCAACTACAAAAGGCTCTCTTGCCATCATGACTAAATCGGAACGAACCATCATCTTGCGCTTGGAAAATTGCATAAGAATCCCAATATAATCCAGCAGATGGTTCTGAAGGTGAATCAGAATCAACATATTCTCCTGTAAAACTCAAATGTGACAAATCACCGTCGATATATACAATTGGTCCTGTGAATTTATGACCATTTTCATAATACGTGTGAAAATTCTCTATTTCTTCACCATCCTTATAATATGTATGTTGTGCATCTGGTGCTTTTGTATCAATGTGGATATTTTTTTGTGTTGTGGATATATTGCCCAGAGAATCCTGCGTTTCTATGCTAAGCTCATGTATACCGTCTGGTAATACATCACTCACATCTGCCTCCCATTCATCACCACTGACTACAGCATTATATTCATGACCATTTACAGTCAACTTTACCCAATCAACACCAGCATTATCAGTAACAGTACCGCGGATTGTAGGTGTTGTATAATTAGTTACAAATTTATCTGGCTCAATTGTACCATTAGAGTATTCAATAGCATCAATAGTCGATTCTGGACCTGTACTATCATATGTAATTTGACAACTGCCTGCTAAGTTTTTTCCTGTCAATGCCCAATCTGACTTATTGCCCGCCTTATCAACTGCTCGCACAGCAAATCCATACGTGCCATCATGTGGCAACCAACTACCATTATATTCAAAGATTGAATCATACATTATTTGCTCATCAAGTCCGATTGCACCGTTTGGCGCATTAAAAGAAGTGTATTCATAATGATCAAAATCAGATTCTGTATTATCATCCCAATCTGGATATACATGTTGAATTGGGATTGTATCACCACATTCATATACTATATTATTATCTTCTCGTTTCAACCTACGCAATCCTGTTGGGGTTGCTGGAGCTGTCCTATCAAATTCAATATAACACTCATTACTCCAGTCTGAAACCATTTCATTTATATCTATGACATTATTATTGTTTGTATCAACCCATGCTCTCACACGCGAACCATAAACTGCTTCAGCACCTGGATTACCTCCAAATGTCCTATAATTTGTATATGGATTTGTATAAATTTCATTGCCACTCCATCCATAAGAACCTACTTTATTAAATTGTCTTTGATATTTTACATCACTGTTACCATATGCGACATCTTTCCAATGGACAGAAATTCCATTTATATTTGTTACACCACCAGTACAAGCAAACTCATTTGGGTCACGAGGTGTTGGATAACTATTTGGATCATTCTCATCATTCTCGTTATATCCTGTTTGCTCAGGTGTCTCCAAACCTGTATGAATTATATTATTGTCAATTTCTTCTGTATCTACCCAACCATGTGTCGGCTCTGCAAAACTTGTCTGCCACGCGGTAAATCCAAATTTAAATTCACAATTTCTATCACTTGCCACGCCGCTATTCAATGTAACAGTAAAATCCCAATCATTATCTGCATTGACTATCAAATCCCCAGCGTCAAAATCAAATAAACTTAATTGTCCATCATATGCTACAACGCCATCTTTCTTTGCTTCTAATTGTAGTGCATCGCACAATTCATCATCACCACTTACTTTTTCAAAAGCGACGTTGTATTGAAAATCAGAATTTCCAACATTCTCAATGTTTCCCGTACGAGTAACACTGGCTCCCAACAACATATTTGTAGCTATCACTGGTAATTGCAATTCGCTCTCCCCACTCACTACCTTTGCATCCAAGTTACTAGCACCTATACTATTACCTGCCGAAGTTTCTACATCCTTATACCCTGCAAGTGCAACTTGCACAAAGCCAAAAATAACAACAAAAAATATTATCTGTAGCTGTATTATTTTATAAAATCTTTTATTCATCTGTCTCATATTAATATTATTTATCATTTATTGTTGATGTCTTATTAAGATTGCTTCATCGTGCCTCTTCCTGCCAAAGGACTGATACAGTGCACAAACTCAATCAATTTCTTTCACTGGCTGTCATTGCGAGGAGTGTTTAGCGACGTGGCAATCCCGATAGTTTCACGATGTACTCTTTACGATTGCTTCATCGTGCCTCCTCGCAAAGACACTTGAATTTACTCTTCTATCTTTTTCTTATCCAGCTCATTTTTAATTTTCACAACTTCTTTCCCGATAAAATATCCTGCCGGAATCAAAATTAATAACACTACGCCTAGTCGTGATTGTAAAAATGCAATCAAATAACCTATGTGCGACAGTGTAAATATTACTCTTCCTCTGACTGCGCTTTGTGGTGTAGTAAATACGTCCTCTGCATTATTGTTGTCACCTTTTGTGGTGTACACATTCTTATCATTTTTTACAATACGATGTGTTACTAAATTTCCCTTATTATTGACAAAAGTAATCACATCTCCAACATCATATACATTTTGCGATTTGATAAGTATCGCACTACCAATTTTGATAGTTGGCTCCATAGAACCAGAACGAATAACAACTAAACCATAATCAAACCGAGGCAACACAATCATCGCCACAAAAAACAATACAATGATAACAGTAAAAAACACGACAATGTTTTCTATAATTTTTCCTATCTTTTTCACTGTAACTTCAATTTACAAATAACATGAATTTCTCCCATTTCGATAATCGATAATAATTAATTATCAATTCCCGAAAGGAAGACAGGAAAATTTCCTGTCATAATTCCTTATAAAGAACCTGGCGCATCTTGTGTTAACAGCAAATCAAAATTACCTACAACTGCATCTGTCATAAATATATTGTCTGCAAATGGAGTTGTGCTATCACTTACTGTCCAAGTAACTCCAACTGTTACAGATTGCCCAGCAGGAATTGCAGTAGGAATTGCTATAGGAGTTGGTGTGCTTATCAAAGTGCTTAATGGCATAGCCGATCCAACAGGTGCACCGTTTATATCAAATTGAACAGTGATAAATTGACTTAATTCACCATTTCCAGCCCCAACAAATGGGTGTGCAGGAGTACCGTCAATAGCTTTTGCAGCAGCATCATTTAAAGTACAACTAGGGTCTGCACCATCAATTTTTTCTGGTTCTACACAATAATTCTCATAATCAACAAAATCAGTAGCCACAACAGACAAAGTACCGTCAACATCTCCATCATTTGTTATTGTCATTGTATTTCTACCTGTTTGACCCGGAACAACAGGACCTACTGCAATAGGTTCTGAAGCTACCATCAAATCCATATATCCTGCTTGGATTGAATTTCCATCAAAACTTTCTGTGTCACTCCAAAGAGCATATGACCCTACTCCAGCTACAGCAGCTATAGCTGCGATAGCAAAAACACTCATTAATATTTTTTTCATATTTTTTTATTAAACATATTATATTATTTATGATATATCTCAAAAAGATAATCGACCGTTTTTGTATCTTTATAATTTTGAAATATATATCATGTACCAAACAAAAAACCAACTAAAAAATTGAGTAAACACTTCACTCATTTTAGTCGGTTTTGCTATTCAACTCCCTGTGCTTCATAAGCAACCAATCAATTTATTTGCTAAGCACAGATCATCATTCCTATATTTAATTGTTTTTTTAAATTCTTCTGTTTCTTCAAATAAAAAACAGGTCATCAAAAACCTGAGACTTCCAGGTTTTCACTGATCTGTATTTTATGTCCTATTATGTAATTGTTATCAATACATAAGTACATCTTTATGTTATATAAAAAATTTACAAATATACTCACCCACAATTTGCGAAATCTCCTCCAAGAGTACTTATACTTTAATATTATACAACAACCATTTAATTGTCAAATGTTTTTATTTTTTCCTTGTAAAAATACGGTATTCCACAATAAATACCAAAATTACCAAAATACTTACAAAAATCCATGCACCTAATCTTATTCTTGTATTTTGTTGTCCTTTGAATTTATTTACTTCCCCTGAACTTGCTAATAAATATTTTTTACTTTCAAATCTATTTAATGCCTCTCCAGCCTTTTCATTATTAGCACGAAATAATTCGTCCGGCACTTCAAATGTATTTGGTGTAAAGTTTACCGGAGTTGCACTGAGTTGTTGTGGCGTAGCAAACACTTCTACTGTCACAGTTACTTCTTTATCCTTTACCTTTTTTTGACCTATAGCCACACCTGTATTAGTAAATCTTTCATCCAAAATATTTTCTTTATGCTTAGGACTTTTCATCCATGCGTCATGTTGTTTATTTACATCTACAAATTCTGTAGCTAGATTTTCCCCTGCATAAGCAAAGTCATACCCTGATTGAAAAAACCAATACCATGGATTTTTCCCTTCTGGCGATGTATGTGCAAAATAATCTTCTTCCAGCATATTCTCAAGCTTCATTTGCGCCACTTTATCAAGTAATTCACTCTCTAGCAATGGAGGCAAATTTCGTTCTTTACGTTCATTATTAACAAGATTTATGACGTTTGCTTTGTTTATAGCGCTTTCTCCAATATGTGATGATATCCCCTTCGCAAATACACATGAATTACTGACACTAACAAATAATAAACCCACAAATATACCCAGTAACATAAATACTTTATATATTTGTGTATTTTTTTGTATTTTTTTAAATATTTTATTCATATATTGGCTCAGGTCCTACAAATATTTTTTTATATTTTCCCCTCGTTATGCCTGCAGAGTCTTTCTGTCCGGTAGGCAGGGCAGGCGTCTTTCTAATTACTATCAATTTTTTTAATACGTCTTTGATGTCGTTCTTTTTGACTAAATGGTGTATCAAGCCATAATTTAACAACATGTTTTGCATCATCAAATGAAACAAATCGTGCACCAAGTGAAAGAATGTTCGCATTATTATGCTCTCGTGATAGTTTGATAATTTCAATCGAACCACCATAATACACTACCGCACGCACACCTTGCTGGCGATTTGCTGTTATTGCTTCACCTTGTCCTGAACCTCCCAACACAATACCAAAACTATCACCATCATTTGCGACAGCCTTTGCAACGGGTTTTATAAAGTCTGGATAGTCATCTTCTCCATCAAAAGATTCTGCCCCAAAATCAACAACATCATAACCCAATTCACTTATCAAAAATTGTTTTAATTGTTCTTTTAACTCATAACCAGCATGATCTGTTCCTAAATATATTTTCATATCACTATTCTATTTTTAATACAAAAAATGCAATATTTTCTTTCATTATCCATAAATCAATTTCTTTTATTTTTATTTCCATTTTCTTTTTAAGTTTTTCTTCTCCATTTTCCATTTCATAATATTCAAATAAGA
>JALWAF010000041.1:13158-13607 GCA_027016355.1 Candidatus Moraniibacteriota bacterium
TTTCTTCAAATATTCATGTGCAGTTAAAAGTGCTTTTATTGCATCTCCAACTGCAATATTGTTTTGTCTATAAATTGTATTTGTTACATCACCAGCAGCAAATACACCTGGACAACTCGTTGATTGATCTGAGCAATCAACTATAACATTATTCCAATCATCTGTATCCACAAACTCACTGACTATTTCACTATTTGGTACTGATCCAATCTCTACGAATACGCCATTTACCGCAATCTCTTTTTCATCATCACTATCAACTTTTTTGTATTTTAAACCAGTTACCATTTGTTCACCGATTATTTCGGAAGCATTGGCTTCATAAATAACTTCAACTTGATCAGAATTAAGCACTTGCTCTTGTGTAACAGGGTCGCCTCTGAGACCACCTTCTGGTTTACGAGCTATCAAATAAATCTTACTTGCATAAGGCATCAAATCAACTACAG
>JALWAF010000042.1 GCA_027016355.1 Candidatus Moraniibacteriota bacterium
ATTATGTATTATTGTGTAATTTAATAATTCAAAATATATTAATCATCAATTACATTTTCAATTAATGACATTTCATTATTGTTTAAATAGATTAATCAATAACACTACCCCTGCTAAAAATACGTACTTTAGAGTGAGGAAATTATTTTAAATTAAATTTTAAGATTCCTTAATTTTGTTATCATTACAACTAAAAATAATAAGTCTATAAGTGACCATATAAATATTTTTAAAATTTTTATATTACTATGGTCTTGTTTCAATTATACGTCCTTTTGTGCAATCTGAATCAGAATTACATGTCGATGCACATTGAGCTCTGTTATTTGCTGGTTGCATCATCTTTGTACAAATACCATTAGTACTACAATGTGCATTCATACACACCGTTTGTACTATAAAATCTTTATTTGCATTTTTTTCTGCATCATCTTTTATATGATTGTCATTACTATCAATCCAACACATTGCCTGAAAGTTATTATTTCCACCTTCCAATATCTTTACTTGACCAGGCGCTCCATTACATACAGTAATTTCTGGTACTTCATCATTGCTATGTGTTGTGCTATGTATAGCACAACAAACATTCTGACATTTTATTGAAACATTGGACGTCATATTATTTGATAACATCACAGGATTTGTATATGTAAGTGGATCATCTAAGCAATCGGTGTCTTGTTTGTTTGCGTTGCATTGTACTGCCGGGGATTGTCCGACTTGACACTCCCAGTTCCAAGTACCATCTATGGCTTGAACATCTATCCAATATATACCACTGTAGTCACTTACCCCATTACATAATTCGCTTGGTTGCAGTGGTTTTGTATCCAAAACCTTGCCATTCGCTGAACCACACTGACTACCACATATTTGTTTATCAAAGGCATGACATTGTTGACTACCACATTGCCAATAATACATTCCTTTTCTGTTATCAAAGCGTGTTTGACGATTACTTCCAAAATAATTATTGCTATCCACTCCCGGGGCATCATCACCAACACACAACAACTCATCGTTATTTTTCAATGTATCATAACCAACACTTTGATTGCAACGATAATTACCATTTGCAACTAACATACAATTTTTAACATTGTCATCAAAATCAACTATTTTTCCATTAATAGCACCACAATCGGCATACCCTTTCTTTTTTGCAAAACACTGACTGGTGCGTGTTGGATTATTACTTATAACTCTATCCACCTTGCAAACCAAAAAAGAAGACCCGTATCCATTTGGCTTATCGCCATCCTGCTTGCCTTCACACATATTATCATAATCATCATCACACCACCCAGTAATAGAATTACATATTTTATAATATCTTTTTTCAGGTTTCTCACATGCCCACCACATATACCCTCCTCCACGCTGACCACTTACGAAAAATGGGATCTCCGTACTACCTTTTCTGATATCAACAATTTGTTCATTATCATCAGACCACATGAATCCATTAACAAATTTCGGCGCGACATCATAAATATTTTTGTTATAAATAGAACAAAACCTATCAACATCTTCATATGATGCACTGCCTCTATTAAATCTTCCTTGATCACCAGATCCCATATGAGAGTAAAGATACAATGTATTATTAGTATATTCACATTCCCAATCCCAAGTACCATCAGAAGCATCTTGATCAATCCATTTTACTTTTCCGTCCCAACACAATTGATCGTCTGGTGGACGCGTCTCATATGTTAGGGCTTGAGCCTTACCACAGCCGGCAAAATTCTTTAGACTTTCATCATTAACGGTTGAGTTAAAAAGTGGATAATACGTAGAACCGCAATTCGTTGTATATGATGTTTTGCATCCCCACCTTGGATATAATAATTCATTGCTGTCATCCTTGTAAATTTTGTCACCATAAGAATAACCATAGGAACACAATTTATCTCTATCGTGTACCGGAAATTTGTACCTAAACCTAGCTGGTCCACACTGCGGACGCAAATTGATTACACATGAACCACTCTCTCTCGGCGTCAAACTTGATGAACATGTCTTTCTGTTCCCAGTAGCATATTGACCAGTATAACACTCCCAAGTGCACGAAGAAAGATTTTGTACTTTATTGGTTAATTTCCCCACACTACACAACCCTGTCGTCGGACAAGAATATCCACTTGTTCCATCTGCGCTACCACATTGTGGGGTATCTAAAGGTGGAGGATTGTCCTTTATTTTCTTGGCCTGACACCCCACACTTCCTCCTTTGCCATTACAATTCCACCAAAACCTATCTGACTCTTCGGTAACTGCAGTAGCTGTTGTGTCCGGTCCGCAAAGCCCTGTTGATGGCTTGGTTTTAAACTCTCCTCCATCAGCCGGTCCACAGGTTGGATCACCATCATCCTGTTTCTTCTTAACGATTACCTGGGCTATACATTTTCCCGTTTTTGCAGAGTCATTTCTTACCGTTAATTCACAACGCTCTATTCCGGTAGAAGTAAAGGGGTCTTGTGGATTATTTAGATGTAGTAATCCAGGATTGTTTTTGATATCAGCTGGAATTGGTCCAGTACAATACAAATCTCCGGTAGTAGCGTTACTGGCTGAAGAAGATAAAGTTACCGATTCTCCCACCTTTGCAGTTGATTTATTAAAAGACAAAGTACAAGTTGGTGACGCACAT
Organism: Candidatus Moraniibacteriota bacterium; assembly: GCA_027016355.1. Lineage (GTDB taxonomy): Bacteria > Patescibacteriota > Minisyncoccia > Moranbacterales. The sequence goes on from JALWAF010000042.1 coordinate 2,657, forward strand.
GTCGGAACTATATATGGTGCATTGTAATAGACATCCACATCATCCTTATGATCCTTTAAATCTCGAAACATGAAACGAAATCTGGCTGTATGATTACCTGAACCAACAGTTTTCGTTACTTGGGCACTTTTAAGTCCATATCCCGACATTCCACTACCAACATCACGAAATCTATCGTTATAATCTTGCATATTGTTACAATCAGGACAATAAAAACCATAATAGTTTTTATCACAACCGTTATCTTTAATGCATGAACCTCCATTAACTTTTTGATCAGATGTCCCTGGTTTACAATGACCAAAATCATGATAATGTCCTGTTCCCCCTGATGCCTTACATTGTCTGATATAAATTTCAGAATCCTTTACTAAAGACTCAAATTGATTATTTACAGTTGGTTTCCACTGAATTTCAAGACTTCTTTTATGATTCTGACACACATTCCAACTAATTCGTGCCTCTCCACGCATTGTAGAACAATCTCCAGTTGGACTAGCATCATAATAACAATATCCATGGTTATTAGAACTATTTGGACCACACTGTACAGTAATACCCGCATGTACACTATGAGCACCCATTAAAACACCAAGAGTCATTATCAAAACAAATAGTCCAATACTGCCATTGTGATGTTTTCTGGTTAGATAAATTAACCATGTTGCTAAGGCTATTATAAATAATATGGCAAAGATAAGCATTACTATCTTAGATAATGCTCTATCACTTTGTGATGAAGATTTTGAAGAATCTTTTACAACATTTTTAGTTTCTGTATAAAGTTTGTATTCATTGCTATCAAGTAATTGACCATTTTCATCATAAAGAGAAATGTTTGCTACCGGTTTTTTACAATCTTTAGTTGCTTTTTTCTCAATTATGATATCATATGCACCATCTTCTCCGGAAATATCTTTTTTAATATCCTCTGCACATTTTTTACCTTCAGATTCAATAGTGCCTTTTAATATCATGTTTTTTGGTTGTATAGATTTTTGACTGCGAGCACCTGGAAAGGAATCCGCTGAACCAGCTATGAGTACTTTTGCGATAATTTTATCTCCTTTTTTGTATTGTTGTTTGTCGAATGAAACAAAACTCAAAGATGCGGACTCCCCTTGTAAAACAAAATGTGCCACAACTCCAGTTGCCACTTTGTCATTATTATTTAAAAAATTAAGTCTTGTATCGTAATATCCAGGTAATTGTGGATGTGGAATTTCAAAATTAACTGTTTTTGTTGATTGTTTGGTAAGTACATTTTCTTTTCCTTTCCATGTTGTTTCAATTTTCCCATTATAAATTGACTTTTTATAAACAGCTATCTCCGAAGTATATGTAATATCTTGATCAGAATTATTATCTACATCACATTCAATGGATAATTTTTCTTGCGGACTAATATCTACACCATCAGAAAGCAAAAATTGTTCTTTATCATTTACAAATAATGAACAATCATGTATTGTAATACCTTTTGTATCTTGTTGTGGTAAAGCAATGTTATCAATAATATAATCTTCCAATACCAAACCAGTACGATCCGCTCCCATGATACGCAAAGATACATTTCCTCCTATAAATTTTGGAGCTGTAAAATAAATGACTTCTTTTACAGAACTTTGTGGAGCAATTGTTGTTGCTCCTGGTATAACTTCTTCATAGATCACTCTTTGCCCCTTTAATACTTGTACTGAATTAACAAGATTGGATAATACCTTTGTATGATGGTTGACTATATCAAAGGAAATAGTCATCTTTCTATTATCTTTTTTATCTTGTTCTACAGTTACTTTTTCAAAATCAACATTAGCAACAATGTCATCACTACTGCCTTCAATCACTTTCACTGATGAATCTACAATATCTGAGTTGTTTTGGGCAAAAGTATTTTGTGAAACAACACAAAATATCACTATTAAAACAACCGACATAAAAATCTTTTTGTTTTTCACTAATTTTACAAGTAAAAAGAAAACAAGGATGGCAATAACGATAATTACTCCCCAACTGATTATTTTTTTCCAATTCAATATTTTTTCTGTTTGATTGTTTTGTCGAATCTCTCCTGAAACAATTCCCGTATCAAACTCATCTTTGACCAATATTTGCCCGTCTGTTGTACGAATTTCTATGGAAGCAATGGGACTGACACACTCTTTATCCATTTCTATATCAAAAAAATATGTCGATTTTGTATTATCTAATTTTTGTTTAAATTCTCTTGCACAAGATTGATTTTGATTATCGGCAATATCAATGATTATTTCTCGTTCTTTATCTTGTGGGGCATCTTTAATCCTTCTACCTTGAAAGTTATGCGCGGAAGAAGAAACAATTATCTCTAAATGAGCTTTATCTCCTTTCTTGTAGACTGTTTTATCAATAGTAAGACTATTTATAGTTGCCGATTCTCCAATGATAACATAGTGAACGGGAATTGTATTTGATATTGTGATAAAATTTCCATCTTGCAAACTCACAAGAGTTGTATAAGCTTGTGGTTGGTATTGAATAGGAATTTCTACAGTCAAAACTCGCTCTTCGTTTGGAGTAATTGTTTGCTCTTTACCTATTTGTGTAATGGGCAAAGCCTTTTTACCAAAGGCGGAATGATAATGGGTATCAAAAGCCGGAGTAAAAACTATTTCTTGTTTAAGATTGTTTTTAATTCTATCACAATGCAGGAAAAGTTTTTCCTCCTGTTTTAAATCAACCCCTTGGTCAAGGGAGTATTTCTTGTCTCCATCTCCGATTGTCAAATAACATGAATGAGGATCAATTGTAGCACCCTCGTTGGTCTTAATCTCCACAAAAGGAATTGTTTTAGACGCAAGGATTGTCCCAGATTGATTAGCAACTACAATATCTAAATCATAATCTCCATTAAAAGATGCTGGGGGGTAATATTTAAAAGTTTTATGAACTATCTGTTTGTTGTTTAAAGAAAAAGTATCACCAAATGTAGCAATGTCTGCAAATTGCCTATCTTCTCCTTTAGCATTAACCTTGTAAGCTTTGATGATGTATGTTACTCCTGGTTGAGCTTTATCTTCATTATTAATAATATCAAATGCAATTGATATTTTACTATTTTGTTCCCTATTTTCTATTACTGCATTATCAATAGAAACATCTGCCACGGTATATATTTTTGTTTCAAGATTGTCTTGTTGTTTTTCTTCTGCTTGTGCATGTGTAATATGTAATGGCAAAATAAGTAGAAGAAGAAGATAGAGATACTTTTGCATAGTTTTTTATTTATATATTTATATTATCAAATATGTATTTATATTATATATTAATTTTGTTGTATAAACAAGATATAGTCTTCTCCAATGCAAGATGTCCGGAAATGAACCTATTTTCAATGCAAAATGTCCCTTTTTATTAAGGGACATTTGCAAGGTGAAAAAGTTTTTACAATAAACTTGTCCCTAAATAACCTCGAACAAACAATTTGCCCTAAATATTTTAGATTAAATTGTTTGTTCAAGATGAAAGTTCCAAAGTCCTGCACAGATAACACTCATTTTGTCATCCATGTTAGGTAATTTATTGCGATAAATATCACTAGCAGCTTTAAATCGTTTGTATCCACCAATAGCATGTTCTGATATAATTCTAATCCCAGAGATAATTCTATTATCTCTTTTTTGTTTATCTGTAAGTTTTACATTTTTAGTATTCTTCTTGGGCATAATAGTATTATTATGTTGGATTCCTTGAAATCCTGTATCAGTCCAAATAGTTACATCCTCTGGTATTGCTCTAGCCAGTCCTGTTTTATCAGTTATTCTTTTATCATGTCGTCTACCGCTCTTAGTCGGAGTCATAAAGAGAATCTTTTTCTTTTCATCATTTAAAACAATCATTTTTCTAGTGGTAGTTTTTTTTCTTTCCAGAGTACAACTTACTTTTTCTTCTATTGTTAGTTGGTTTTTGTACAGGTCTTTCAGCTCCATCAATAAAAACATCTTTCAATTCTGGGCATCGTTCAAATACTTCTTCTAAAGATGTAGCTTTTCTTTTTGGTAGAACCAACTTTCGTTTTAAAACTTTCTCCATGACTGGCAGAAGTAGTTGAACTGTGTCACCACACTTACTTCTTTGATGATTTGTCAATACAGATAACACATCGTAAGTTGGATAAATCTTTAAATACATTAAAATGTAGAAAAGCTTTTCTTTATCAGTTGGTAAATCACCCTTTCTACCACCGCCTACGCTTCTTATTCTATTTGGATAGAGCTCATATCTATGTTCAAGTAAGCATTGCTTAAACACAGGTAATAACTCTTCAATTTCTTTGTAACTCATTCCGAATACTGCTTTACAAACTCTTTCATTTTTAAGAACACGATGTTTATTGATAATCATTGATTTTATTTTTATTTTTTATATCTTGATTATCTCATATTTTCTTATTTAGGGACAGGTTTACAATGTTCTTTAGTTTCTTTTTCTAATTTATCTGAATTAGCTAAGTCTCTTAATTTTCTATGAGGATGAGCCCAACATAATTGATGATCTTTAAAAAGATTGGCATAGGCATTGTAATCATCACTTATTCCTATTAGTTTTTTATCTCCTTGTATTTTTTTTGCTACACCTCTTCCTCTACTTTTTCCAATATTAAAAACCACATCTTCATTATCAGTGCCTGTTAATATCCATGCATAATTACCTAATTTACCAGAGTGCACCTTATATGATGTTTCATCCATGTGAATACCTTTTTGTTTTCTAATACTTTCTTTTAATCTTTCAAATTCAGGTTTTAATGCTTGAGCTTCGCTATTGAGTATATTACTAATTTCTCCTTCTGATAATTTAAAATTATATGTATCTCTAAATAGTTTCACTATTTGACTGTAAGATGATTTTAGTAAAATAGCTAGATAAGTAACATACATTTTAGCATTTTTACCAATAACTACTTTAGTAGAGGGTAAGTTTATAGCATTATGATATTTTCTACACTTACTACAATAACCTTTTTCTACAATGTGTTTTTCAACAATCTTTGAATTACTTTCTTTACTAGGTAATTCAATATCTTCTTTAAAAAAGATATGTATACTTTTACTTGTTAGCTTTGTGGTACAATCAGGGCAGGTATCTATTGAATGATTAACTTCCTTGGTAATTTCTGAATCTTTTGGAATATTTCTTTGATAAGAATCTTTAGATCTTTTAGTTTTATCTATCTTTTTATTTGTTTTTGTACACTTTAACTTTTTCTTTTTTGGCTTAAAAACAATCTTTCTTAATTCTTCTACTTGAAGAGTTAATTTTTCTATCATTTTATCCTTTTGTTGTAAAGTGTTTTCTTGAATAGCTAAGGCTTTTTCTAATAACTCAATTCTTGTTTTTAGTTGAGATTCTCTTTTTTCTAGTAATGTATTTTTTTGTGATAACAAAGCATTTAATTCGCGAAGTCTAAAAACTTCTTTCTCTGATATTTTTTGCATTTTGTTTTTTTGATTTCTAACATCTATAGGTTAACATTTTTTTGAGGTTTTGTTTAGGAGTGTGAGGGATTACTTACGAATCTTGCGTAGTTTTTTGTATTTTTTAATCATTTTTCTATATTTGTAAAACAATATTATACACACAATAGTAAGAATTATGATAATAAGCACACAAAACCATGGGCATTTCATATGGCGTGTAACTTCAAAATCTGACAAAAATTTTGATTTTATAATATAATCGTCACGTGATAGAGAAACTGCAGATACTTTATGTATACCGTTTGGAAAAATATTTGCCATTTCTATGCGCCATTTACCATCATCATCTGATAGACCTGTCACAATTATTGGCTCTGATTCAATTAAAAGTGTTACTTTTGTGTTTGGTGTAGCAGTTCCTTCAAAAATAACAATATCATCTTGTACGATAATAGATAGATTTGTGTCAGATGAAACATCAAATTCATTAATTTTTGTGAGTGTAATGTTAGATATTTGTGTATTAGCAATACTTGAGCCTGCTTTTAATATATCCACCACATCACTATCTTTTTTGATAAAATCTTTTAAAGCATTACAATTTTCATATTTTATAATAGTTTTTGTATTTTTTTTATCATCACATTTTTTATCATCACATTTTTCACATTTTTCACATGGCTGACAAACTTCACAAGTCCCATTCACGCCAGTAGCCAATCCAAAAGAAACTTGTGTGGAAGCATTTCCACTAAAATCCCTAGCATTAACTATAACCTCTAAGGCGTATTCGAGAGAAAAATCATCGACTGCATCAATTGTTATAAAATAATCTGCTGGCGTACCTGTATATGTAAATTGATTAGTCCCACTACTAGTGTATTCAATACCATCTACAATAGCACTAACCGTATCAATATCTACACCCACACCACTATCAGTACAATGAAACGTCACATTATCACTAGTGCCCATATTTACAACATTTGGCGTTGGTGTAAAAAGTTTACAAACCGGACCAATCGTATCAGCCGTTGTAAAAGTATATGAATCATGCTGATGATTTACTGTTGGACATCCATAATCATCTACATCAATAGTTACGGTTACTACAGTATTTTCTGGGAAATCATCAACAGGATCTATAGAAATTGCGTAATCATAAACATTTCCGTAATCATTTACGCTAATTGGGTTCGCTGATAATTCACTACTCGCCGTTGTGTACGTTTGTGTTCCCCAATCAGGAGCTGAAACAGTTACTTGCAATGTTGATATATCAACACCTGTACCAGCATATCCACCAGGATTTGCAACATCTCTTATATTAAAAATTATATTATCATCCTTACTTACACCTACCGCAGAGTCATTTGGATTTTTATTATAAATTTCAGCTGAATCATTGTCTGATTCTGTATCAAAGCTATAATTGTAATTATTTAAAGTGTGCACCGTAGGGTTTCCTAAATCTGAAACCGAAATATCCACTGTATAATTTTCACAATAATATAAATTATTTGTCGGATTCAAAGTTGTATCACAATAAGGAACACGATTAGCATTTGTGGTATGACAATTGTGTGAAATTTGTCCACTACCAGCAGTATAATTAGTTATTCCCCAATTAGCTCCTGTTAAACTTTCAGTTAAACTAGAAAAATCAACTCCAGCATCATCATCATTTAAACGATGTAGAATATTGGAAATTACTTGAACATCAGTAGCTCCATTAGCTGGATTTTCATTATTAACGTAGGGAATATCATTATCATCGGCAAAATGCAGAGTATAACTATCAGCATGTTCTAAAATATCATTTCCACTTCCATATTCTGCTAAATTTGTGTCTGTGGTATTTCCAACAGTAAACTCAAAATCTAAATCATAATCTCCACCACCGTCCAACACAGTAAAGTAAAAATGTGCAAAGCTATCATTACCATTGTATGGATGTCCTGGATTATTATAAGCTCCTAAAGTAATTTTATTACTGGTTACATGGTTATTAGGATAATTATCATATTGTGACGCTGGATAAATTGTGGTTGCCGCTGTAGAACAATCATCATTTACAATGGCAATTCTAGAATTATCATAATTTATTTCCAAATCAGCACCTCCTGTATCATGTCCATCAGTATCCAATAACACATCTACTCGTACACATCTACCATGATAAAATTCATTACCACTCCCACCCTGGCCCTCTGGCACACTAAAAGTAAAGGACGTATCAGCACTGGCAACTTGTACACAAGTAAAAAATATTATTACAAAAAACAAACTCTTCAAAAATCTTCTATTTAACATAAGTTTAATTTTTAAATTAAATGATAATACTTTTAATCTCCTATAACTGCATAATTATTAACAGTTTTTGTCATATCTAGTGAATTAACTTGCCCATTTTCATCTACATCAGCTCTCTCATCAGAAACTCCACTATCATTAATTGCCCACCGTGAAGTGAGATATGTTACATCTACTGAATTTACCATATTGTCCCCATCTGGATAGCTACCATTAACATAAACATCACCACAAAGTAATTTTTCCGTTCCAGCAAAAGTAAAATCTATATTATTAGTGCCACCAGTTAAAGTTACATTATTGAGCCGCTTCCTTAAATGAGCATAGCCTTTTACTGCAATATCATAAGTTCCCGGGGAAATATCAGTCAAAACTAATCCTGTATAATGTCCATTATTATCCGTATCATAATAAGAGTAACTGTGAAGTGGAATTGCCCCACCAATTGCATAAATATCTATAATAACCCTGGTACTATCATTTCCAACTGCTGGAATCCTTTTCTCTGGAATTACTGTAAAATCAATAACAACATCAGCGTCATCTGGATATAAATGACCATGTCGAATATGATAGTTAGCACTATTTGATTCATCTACTGTTACATCCCCTACCTGTTGTTGATTGATTGTATAATTATTAGATTGTGACTTTTGTCCGCCACTATTGCCAGAATTAAGGGGATCAATCGCATAATTAGTTGACGAAATCGCCCACACTCCAATAGGAACCATGAGAAATACTACTCCAATTATAAGATACTTGTGATTAACTAACATAACATGACTAACATATGATATATTTCATTATACCATACACCATTAAAATTAGTGCATTCCAACAATTGTAATCATAGCACTGAATGAATTCCCACCATGCCTACGAGCTGAAAAAAAGTCATTATTATTGAATGTACACAACCCACTTGTTTTTATATTATTATTATCCACTTCACATTCAATAATTTGATCGTGAATAATCTGTTCTAAATCAATTTTTATTTTATCAATTGTACTTCCTTTTACAATATAACGGTCTTGATTATATTTGCCAAATTCTTTAAGCATTTCTTTAAATCCAAAGTCAAAATTTTCCTGTGAAATTCCTGGTCCTACTTCTATTTTGATTTTCTTTAAATCTGCACCAATCCTTTCCATTGTGGCTAAAGTATTTGGTATAATCTTTGTAACAATGCCTCTCCATCCAGCGTGTACGAGTGCAATTATCTTTGCATTTGGTTCATACATCACAACAGGAAAACAATCCGCTGTAGTAATAGATAAAAAAACATCTTTTTCTTTTGTTGCCAATGCATCAACTGTTTTATAATAATGTTTATAATTATTATCTACAACCTCTACTACATCACTATGAGTTACACATGCATTCGCAACTCTTTTATAATCAATATTTATTTTTTTACAAAACTCTTTTCTATTTTCAATTGCATCAATATCTTTTTGCATGCCCCTAATCTTCATATTTCCATCTTTTTTTTCTGACATTACTGCAAGCACATCATCATATTGTTCAAAAAATTTATACATTTATTTTAATTATTTTTTTATTTTTAACTTCTCCATTAGTTTTACATAAAATCTCAAATTGTGCAAAGTTGCCATTTGACCTCCAAGTGGTTCGCCAACACGAAATAAATGATGAATATATGCACGTGTATAATGTTGGCATGCATAACAATCACACTCTTCATCAATTGGCATAAAATCATCTTTAAACTTCGCATTGGAAATATTCATTGTGTCATAAAACTCTCCACTTTCATCCATATTTGTGTAATTATGCACAAATAACCTGCCGTGTCGTCCCTCACGTGTCGGTATCACACAATCAAACATATCCCATCCAACATTGTGGCACCTTACAATATCCTTAGGCGTCCCAATACCCAGAGCAAATCGTGGCTTATCATTTGGCATAAATGATGCAGTTTTTTCAATAATTTCTGCCATAAATTCTTCATTTTTATCAACATGTCTACCTCCAAAACTATATCCATCAAAACCAATTTCAATAAGGGCATCTGCACACCTTTTGCGCAAACGCACAAACGGACCACCTTGCACAACTGCAAAAAGTAGTGGCCTAGTGCCATCATCAAACTTTCGCTTTTTAACTTGCTTTTCAAATTCTACTTTACACCTTTTAGCCCAACGAATCGTTCTCTCTACTGCGTCCTCAATTTCTGATTCTGGCACGTCATTTGGACGAGGGTCGTCAAGTAAAACCATCATATCCACACCTAAATCAAATTGAATCTGAATTGATTTTTCTGGTGTAAGTAAATATTTAGAACCATCTAACACACTTTTAAAAACTGCACCTTCTTCTGTAATTTTACCCAATTTTGAATTTTTGTGTATCAAAGAATAAACCTGATAACCTCCACTATCAGACAATAGCGGCCCATCCCAACTCATCATCTTGTGTGCTCCACCAAATTTTTGCATAAGTTCCATACCTGGTTGTAAAAGTAAATGATAAGTATTTACCACCATGGGGTGTACTCCTACACTTTTTAACTGCTCATTAGTAATTCCTCGCACACTAGCGCGCGTTGCATCTGGCATAAAAAACGGAGTTGCAATATTACCTCTGCGAGTTTTCAAAACGCCTGTTCTACTATTATTCTTTTCTTGTTTAATTTCAAAATGCATAAAAAATATATTATTTCAATAATTCATACTATCATCAAAATCCTAAAATGTCGATAAAAAACCTTCTCACCGCATTTACAGCAAGAATGTTTAACTTCAAAATTTCAGAATACAAAAATCTTAATTTATAATAAATTCCAGTAATGCATTACTACTATAAAAATTCTTATTTGCCTTTTTTACAAGTGGCTCTCTTTGAATATTTCCCCAAAAACCCCAAAACTCATCCGCCACACCACTTTTTTTGATAAGGTAGTCACTATTGCCATCTCCTACACAGATGACTTTTTATGTAAATGTTTAGATTTAATATCTCTCACTACTTCAACTTTACCATTGTTACTAATTAATTTATTATCATTATCAAATCCGATAACAATGCCCTTATCTTTAATAAATTTATTAGCAAAG
>JALWAF010000043.1:0-3835 GCA_027016355.1 Candidatus Moraniibacteriota bacterium
TGGAAGGTTTTGATAATCCAAAGCCTATGCCTTTTTCATATCATGATGGAAAGGTTGAAGTGACTATTATTGATGATAAAGTTGATGGAAAAATATTTCTTGATGCAACAAAAAAAGATGACGGAACGATTGTATTGGATGGAAATATGAGTGCGGAGTATTTAGGCGGAGATATGACTATTAAGGCTGATATTTCTGCTCAAAAATAAAAAGTATGCATCCAGAATTATTTATTTTTTCAATATTTGGACAAAACATTGTAATTATGGCATATAGTTTTTTCTATATGTTTGCTATTGTGTTTGTAATTATTACAAGTTATTTTAGTGCACGTCACAATAATTTTTCTGTACATCAAACCCTTTGTCTTTTGGGTGGGGGTGCAGTAGCAGGACTATTAGGAGCAAGATTATTACATTTTATTTTTAATCCTAGCATGTATGGTAGCAGTGGTTCACTTCACTTATTTGATTTACAAATGCACGGATTTACCATAGTGGGGGGATTGATTTTTGCGGTGATAGTTGGCTGGGTAATTGGCAAGTTGTCCAATATAGACATATGGAAATTTGGCGATGTAACAATTCCTTTTGTAGCCTTTGGAATTGCTATTGCTAGAGTTGGGTGTTTTTTGAATGGCTGTTGTTTTGGACATGTAACACATGTACCATGGGGTGTGCAATTTCCAATTTTGAGTTTTGCTCATCAATATCAAATTGTACATGGATTTAGTAATATATTTGTAGTTTTGCCTGTACATCCTACACAGATTTATGAACTTATTTATGCAGTATTAGGTGGTGCAATTGTAATTTTTATAAATAAAAAGAATATTTTTGCAGGAGCAGGTATTTTATTTTTTGGCATGTGGTTTAGCATTTTTAGAATTGTCAATATGTATTTTCGTCAATTGCCTGAATCACTTACATTGTCAGTTAGGCAGTATACAAGTATTTATATTTTAATTTTTATTGGTAGCCTTTTGATTTTTATATATAAATATAACCAAATTAATAAAAATAATATACTTACCACAATGAAATAATTGATTTGTTATTTAGGTTTTTTGACGTTTCAGACCTTCTTTGATACACTTATTTATACACATGAGATTCTATCAGGTAAGGATAGATGATGTTTAATTATGCAAAAATATATGTCACTTTTTCAAAAAATATTTGGTTCAAATGAAAAACAAATAAATAAATTGAAACCAATTGTAGAGCAGATAAATTCTTTAGAGGATGAAATGAAAAAATTATCCGATGAAGGAATCAAAGAAAAAACACAAGAATTTAAAAAACGATTAAAGAAAGGGGAGACTCTGGATGATATTTTACCAGAAGCTTTTGCTCTTACAAAAGAAGCAGCAGGAAGAACTATAAATGAAAGACATTATGATGTTCAGCTTATGGGTGGAATCGTTTTGCATCAAGGTAAAATTGCAGAAATGAAAACTGGCGAAGGAAAAACTTTAACTTCTACACTTCCTATATATTTGAATGCTTTGGAAGGTAAGGGTGTTCATGTTGTTACCGTGAATGATTACTTAGCAAAACGTGACTGTAACTGGATGGGAGTTGTATATGAAAAATTAGGACTCCAGACTGCATGTATTACACACGAAGGTGGTTTTTTGTATGAATCTAATACTGTAGATGATAATGAAGTAGATATTGAAATGGAAAATCTGAATGCTGTTACAAAAAAAGAGGCATATGCGGCAGATATAACATATGGAACTAATAATGAATTTGGTTTTGATTATCTTAGAGATAATATGGCTCAAAGCGAGGAACAATTGTCTCAACGTGGACATCATTATGCAATTGTAGATGAGGTTGATTCAATTTTGATAGATGAAGCTCGTACCCCGCTTATTATATCAGCTCCTGATACCGAATCTACAAAGCTTTATGAGCAATTTGCTGGTATTGTGCCAAGACTCGTGAGAGATGAAGATTTTACAGTTGATGAAAAATTACGTAGTGTTGCTATTACAGATAAAGGAATTGAAAAAATTGAACAGTCTTTAAACATAGGAAATATCTATGAGCAAGGAAAAATTCAGTACGTACATCATCTGGAACAATCACTAAAAGCTCAAACACTTTTTGAACGAGATAAGGATTATATGGTACGTGATGGTGAAGTTATTATTATTGATGAATTTACAGGACGTGCTCAGGAGGGACGGAGATATAGTGACGGATTGCACCAGGCAATTGAAGCAAAAGAAAAAGTGCCTGTACAACGAGAATCTCGTACGCTTGCAACTATTACATTTCAAAATTATTTTCGTATGTACAAAAAACTTGCAGGTATGACTGGTACGGCAAGCACAAGTGCAGAGGAATTACAAAAAGTGTATGGATTGGAAGTGATAGAAATACCTACAAATAAAAAATTAATTCGTGCTGATTTACCAGATGTTGTATATAAAAATGAAAAAGGTAAGTTTAATGCAATAGCAAACAAAATTAAAGAACTAAACAAAAAAGGTCAACCAGTCCTAGTTGGTACAGTTGCTATTGAAAAATCAGAAGCACTATCGAAAGCACTTGAAAAAGCAGGAGTATCACACAGCGTGTTAAATGCTAAATTTCATGAGAAAGAGGCTCAAATTATAACAGATGCTGGAAAGAAGGGATCTGTTACAATTGCTACAAATATGGCTGGTCGTGGTACGGATATCAAACTTGGAGAAGGTGTTAAAGATTTAGGTGGACTTTATATTATAGGGACAGAAAGACATGAAGCTAGGAGAATTGATGATCAGCTCAGAGGACGATCAGGTCGTCAAGGAGATCCAGGTACAACACAATTTTATATTTCACTCGATGATGAACTTATGCGTCGTTTTGGTGGAGATAAGTTGAAAAATATTATGGAACGGTTGGGACTTCCAGAAGATCAACCAATTCAAAATAAAATGATTTCAAAACAAATTGAAGGGGCTCAATCAAAAATTGAGGGATTTAATTTTGATATCCGTAAACATGTCTTGGATTATGATGATGTTGTAAATAAACAACGTGAAGTTATCTATGAAAAACGACGTTTAGCACTTCAAAGTAAGGATGTAAAAAGTGAAATACTTAACTTGTTGCGTGAAGAAATCGAAGAGATTGTTGGTGTACATGCTGTGGGCGAAAGATATAGTTGGGAAGTAGACAAAATCATAAAAGATGTAAGAGTAATTTTCCCATTTTCTGATGTGGCAGCTAAAAAAATTGAAGATATTATCTCTGATCAAACTAAAGATGATCGTGAAATTATTACTGCGGTTATTGAAAATATTTTTGCTCAGGGGAAAATTGCATATAATGCAAAAGAACAAGAAAATACAGAAGAGGCCATGCGTGCTATTGAACGTTCAATACTACTACGAACTGTTGATCAACACTGGATGAATCATCTGGATGCAATTGATCATTTACGTCAGGGAATTGGTTTGCGAGGTTATGGTCAGCAAGATCCACTTATTGAATATAAACGAGAAGCTTTTGATATGTTTTCACAATTAGTGGCAAATATTCGTAATACTGTTTTACATACGATTTTTCGAGCAACAGTTGTAAAACAAGGTGATAGTGCTATGAGTAGGATGTCAGAAGCAATGGAATTATCAGGTGCTGATAATAATTTAGAACAATTTGCAGCCGCAGCACAGAAAGAAAAAGAAGAAATGATGGATAATGTACCAAAATTTGAAAAACCAATTACTTCTGAAAAAACGGTTGGTCGCAATGACCCGTGTCCTTGTGGAAGTGGCAAAAAATATAAAAAATGTTGTGGCAAATAACATAAATTAATTGTGTATCAATAATATGAT
>JALWAF010000043.1:3845-4250 GCA_027016355.1 Candidatus Moraniibacteriota bacterium
CTGTTGGTGCTATTATTTTTCGTATTGTAGATGAAAAAATTGAATTTTTACTTATACGATATTGCAACGGTCATTGGGAATTTCCTCGCGGTCATGTTGAAGGCAATGAAACAGAATATGAAACAATGAAAAGGGAAATTAAAGAAGAAACAAATATTTCAAGTCTGCATATAATTAAAGGATTTCGTGAAACTATGTCTTTTTCGTACAAGGCGCATGGACAGGAATTATTGGAGCGAAAAAAAGATAAAAGTTGTATGTATGTCCACAAGAAGGTAGTTTTTTATCTAGCAGAAACAACTGAAGATAATGTTATTATCTCACATGAACATCAGGAATTTCAATGGCTCAGTTTTGAAGAGGGATATGAAAAATTGACATTTAAAAATGCACAAGATATATTAT
>JALWAF010000044.1:0-3766 GCA_027016355.1 Candidatus Moraniibacteriota bacterium
ACCTTATGGATCTAATGCTTACGGTGCTGAAGCTGCAGCACAAACTTTTTTTGGCAAACACGCAAAAGATTTAACGCTTGATGAAGCTACAATATTGGCATCACTGCCAAAAGCCCCTTCCAGATTTTCACCTTATGGTTCACATAGGGAGAGATTAAAAATGCGACAAGAATATGCCTTAGATCAAATGGTAGCACTTGGTTATATAAGCTCAGAAGCTGCAGAAGCTGCAAAAAAAGAAGATGTGTTTACAAAATTAGCCAAAAATACTGAAAACATCAAAGCTCCTCATTTTGTAATGTATGTACGTGATCAACTAGAAGCTGAGTATGGTAATGAATATCTTGAAAAAGAAGGTTTAAAAATTATTACAACACTTGATTGGGATAAACAACAAATTGGAGAACGCTTAGTACATGATCAAGCTCTAAAAAATGAAAAAAAATATAACGCTGAAAACTCTGCACTTGTAGCAATCGATCCGTCTAATGGTGATATTTTAACTATGGTTGGTTCTCGTGATTATTTTGATGAAGAAATTGATGGGCAAGTTAATGTTGCACTGCGAGATAGACAACCTGGATCATCGTTTAAGCCTTATGCATATCTCTATGCTTTTACTAAAGGCTATACTCCCGAAACTATTTTATTTGACGTAGAAACAAAATTTAGCACAGAGGGTGCCGATGATTATAAACCACAAAATTATGATGGAACTTTTCATGGTCCTCTCAAAATGAAAAAAACTCTTGCAATGTCTTTAAATATCCCAGCAGTAAAAACACTTTATTTAGATGGGCCTGCAAATGTAATTACCTTTGCAAAACAACTTGGAATAACTAGTTTAAATGATCCAAAGCGTTATGGTCTATCACTTGTACTTGGTGGTGGAGAAGTTAAATTACTAGATCATACAGCTGCTTTTTCTGTGTTTGCAAATAATGGTATTAAACATGAAAAACGTAGTATACTAAAAATTGAAGATAAAAACGGCAATATTATTAAAGAGGCAAAAAATACTGAGGGAGAACGCATTGTAGAAGAAAAATATGTAGGAATGCTTTCTCACATTCTTTCCACAAATAAATATCGAGTTGATACATTTGGCGTTAATAATCCGCTCAGATTTGATAATAGACCTGTTGCTGCTAAAACTGGTACCACAAATGAAAATCGTGATGCATGGACTGTTGGTTATACTCCTGATGTAGCTGTAGGAGTGTGGAGCGGAAACAACGATAATTCATCAATGAATAGTGGTGGGGTTGGAGCAAATGCATCAGCACCAATATTTCGTGATTTTATAAATGAAGCTTATCCAAAACCTTCAGATAAAGAATTTCCAAAATATAGTGCGCAAGAAAATAAAACGGGTAAGGATATATTAGATGGTAAACTACCTGATATGAAAAAGATTGAAGTATGCGAAATACCTGGAAAAGATGGTAAATATTGTAAGTCAAATAAATATTGTCCAAAAAATAAAGAGAAAAAAAGAATTTTTGCAGATGTTCATAATATTTTATATTATGTTGTAAAAGATGACCCTCAATATAAAAATTGGGAAAAAGGAGTGCGCAAATATTATGAAAAAGAAGAGGATGGTAAAATTATTTTTGATGAAGAGCCTGACGATTGTAAAAAGGATGATTTTGAAAAATATAACGCAAAAATTTCATTATCTATACCTGACTCAACAAACTCAGATACCATAACTATTAAAGTTTCTACAGATACAGAATATGATATAAATAAGATAGAATATTTTGTAAATGGCAAAAATGTTAACACATCAAAAGAAACAAGTTACGATTATAAAATTCCACAAGACCAAAATAACTCAACAATTAAAATAGAGGTCAAACTTACAGATAAAGCTGATAACATTGCAACTGCCACAAAAGACGTGGACGTGGCTTATTAAATTGTTGAGAAATTATACTCTTAAAACTTTTTTAAATATCTAGTCAGCTATCTTGATATTTTTTACAATATCATTACCTATCTTGTTATTTAATTTTTTTATAAAAAAGCTTCTCCGCATCCATAATTCTTGTGCCCAAATTGAATTTTGAATACTTACAAAAATAATCCCATTTTTATAAAATTTGGGTACTATATTTTTTTCTCCTTGACGACCATATTCATCACGAATAGCACATGCAAATAAATGATTAATTGTCTTATCATCAATATTTTCTGATGCTTTATATTGTTTTTTTACTTCTTTTTTTTTACTCTTGAGAAATGTGCCTATGTCTTTCATTTATTTAGTTTAACTTCTAAAAACCTGGCTAGGCGCTTTTAACTGGCATAACTATGTATGTATAATTTGTATCTATTTGATTATTATCATATCCACGAAATACTACCGGCGCTGCATTTCCATTTATTGCTATATTCACATTTTCTGCATCAATTTTACCAACTCCATCAATTACAAATCGCGGATTAAGCACTATATTTTGTGCTTCCCCTTCCAATTTTACGTCCAATTCTGTTGTATTTTCACCAACTTCTTGCTGACGTGTTGTTATTTTTAATTTTCCACCTTCTATATCAAAATGTATTTCACCACTTTCTCTACCAGTAAAAACTGTAGTGATTTTCATTGCCTCTATTAATGCATCTTTTTTAATAATAACATTTGTCACTGATTCTGTCGGAATAATTTGTTTATAATCAGGATATGCACCATCAATAAGTCGCGCTGTAATATAAAGGTCATTGCAAATAAGAAAAAGATGATTTTCTTCTATACTGCATTGCACTATTTCATTTTCATCAGACAATTTATTTATATATGCACATAATTGCTGTGGTAATATGATTTGTTTTTTATTATCTGTAATTGAATTGGCTACACCAATATTTTTAACTAAATCTTCAAGAGGTACACACATCTCACCAAGACGAAAACTATCTGTCGCTACAGAACAGGCTGTTTTTTCATTAAAAGATAAGAAAACCCCTGTTAATTCAACTCTAGTTTCTGTTTTTGAGGTAAAATTAAGCACTTTTGAAATACTATTTTTAAATTGAGATAAAGATAATTCCATCATATTTTGTTCTGTACTACTAGGAATAATTGGAAAATCTTCTACATCATATCCATTTATTTTCGCCTTATGTGCACCACTTTCCAAAGTTAAAATACGTCCATCTACACTAATACTCACATGTTCCGTGCCTCTGAGTGCTGTTAAAAAATTACTTAACAAACTTGCAGATACAACAATTTTGCCTGGCTCATCAACTTTTGCTTGAATTTTTTTTACAATACCAATTTCTAAATTTGTAGCTGAAAGACAAAGTTGTCCACCATCCGTCTCAATTAAAATATTGTTTAAAATCGACAATGTTGCACTTTTACTTGTCGCAAACTCTGTCGCTACTAGAGCATTTTTTAAATTCTCATATGTACATACAACTTTCATAATAATTTATCATTAATACTTAATATTTTTAGTAACTTTTTTATGCTAGATATAATTTTTCTCGTAAAAATTCAACTTCTTCCCTTAGCCGTTCATTTTCTTTTAATTCTTTATTAACTTTTTCATAGGCATGCAATGCTGTTGTATGATCACGTCCACTAAAATATTTACCAATTCCTGGATATGACATATTCATTTCTTTGCGCAGTAAATACATTGCAATTTGACGTGGACGCACTACTTCTTTTTTGCGCCCTTTTTTAATAAGCGCTTCTTTATCAATTTCGTAAAATTCTGCTACAGTCTCAAGGACATTTTTATTTTGTACA
>JALWAF010000044.1:3776-4238 GCA_027016355.1 Candidatus Moraniibacteriota bacterium
TGGCTTCTTACTGCTTTCAATAATCGCACTTAATGCTTGTTCAACCATTTGCTGTGTTGGCTCTTTTTTGTTTAAATCACAAATTGCAATCACACGATTTAAAGCTCCTTCTAATTCACGAATATTATTTTTAATATTTTCTGACATAAATCCCAACACATCATCACTGAGATAAAATCCTTTTTCCATTGCTTTTGTACGAAGTATTGCAATACGAGTTTCTAAATCTGGCTGACTAACATCAACAATCATTCCGCCTTCAAAACGTGATCTAAGGCGTTCTTCTAATGTGCTGATGGCTTTTGGTGGACGATCACTAGAAATCACAATTTGTTTATTTAAATTGTGTAAAGAATTAAAAATATGAAAAAACTCCTGTTGCGTTTTTTCTTTTCCTGCCAAAAATTGCACATCATCAATTATAAGTAAATCAACTTTTTGATATTCTTCTTTAAATTTATC
>JALWAF010000045.1 GCA_027016355.1 Candidatus Moraniibacteriota bacterium
TAATTAAAAAATCAAATATTCATGGAATGGGTATTTTTGCTGATAAGGATTTCAAAAAAGGTGACGTAGTTTTGCATTGGGATACATCTCAAATTTTAACAGAGGAGGAATTTAAAAATATGTCTGAGGATGAAAAAAGATATGTTACTTTTTGTAATGATAAATATGTTAAAATGCAATCACCAGAGTGTTATATGAATTTTTCATGTGTTGCAAATACTAAAGAAAAGGATTTTTGTGATATTGCCATTAGAGATATTAAAAAAGGTGAAGAAATTACTACACAAGGAGAAATCAAAGAATGTAATTGTGGTAATTGTTAAAGGTTTTGAATATTAGTTTTAAAAAAGTTTATGATAAAAGCAACAATTTTTGATTGGGGAGGAGTGCTTATTGATTCTACTTTGGGTAAAATGGATAAGTATTGTGCTGAAGTTTTGGGTGTGGATGTTGAAAAATATAATATGGCACGTAAAGATAATTTTTATGACTTTGAGCGTGGTCTTGTAGAGGAGGATGAATTTTGGCAGAGAGTCTGTTATCAATTAAATGTAGATATGCCAAAAACACAATCACTTTGGGGTGATGCTGTGGAGGAAGTTTTTAATGAAAAAGAAGAGATGTTTGATTTGATAAACAAATTAAAAGAACAGGGTTATAAAATAGGATTTCTTTCAAATACTGAAATGCCAGCAGTAGAATATTGGAAAAAGAATAATTATGCAAAATATTTTGATGAGGTTGTATTTTCTTGCGTGGAGCACATTGCAAAACCTGAAGCAGAGATTTATGAGTTAATCTGTGAGCGTTTGGGAGTGTTGCCACAAGAGGCTGTTTTTATCGATGACAAGCCAGGGTTTATCAGTGGTGCAAAGAATGTTGGGATGGAGGGAATAGTATTTGAAAGTATGGAGCAGTGTAAGAGTGACTTGAATGCACTTATGACATAGTTGTTTGAGTTTATAAAGTACAAATTCAACCCCTGTATTTGTGACAGGGGTCGTGCTAACATGGTTTGGAGCTCTGTAAACACTAATCACTTGAAAGGGTATGAACATACTATGGTATGTTCAATGGTATGTTCATACAAAAAGTAGTATAATAAAAATATAATTAATTAAAATAAAATTATTATGGCAAAAGAAGAGAATGTACGCAAATTAGTAAAAAACGGTAGAGAAAGTTATTATATCTGTGTGCCAAAAGAAATCGTGAAAAAATATAAATGGCAAGAACGTCAAAAATTAGTTATAAAAGATAAAGGTAGAGGAAAAATTGAAATCAGTGATTGGAAAAAATAACTCAAAAGATATGACAACAATAAAAAAAGATGTTATTAAGGTGGAGGGAGAAAATAATGAGTCAATATATAACCCAGAAGATATTCAAAAATTTCCTGATAGTATTCAAGAATTGTTTAGTGAATTGCCTTTAGATATTCAAGAGAAAATTTTTCCAAAAGAAGAGGTAGAGTCTAGGGAGATGACAGAGACAGATGTGGTAGAGCTCATGAGCGTTCTTAGTCCTAAGGAGCGAGAAGGGATGTTGTTTGAATATTTGGCAAATCTCTTTGCAGAAGGTAAGTATAAACAAAAATTTAAAGAGGCTTTTGGTAAAGGTATTGCTGGAGATGAGACAAAGCGACTTTTGGATGTTTTGTGGCGCAATAGGGAAAAAACAGATGAAGAAGAAAATGAGATTTTTAATAAAGAATATTATCAAAATCTTTTGAAACAAAGAAGTGATTTGCAAGATGCGCTCAAGGCAGAAAGGGAAAGAATGGAAGAGTTGGACAAACGTCCCAAAAAATCCAAAAGTGGTAAAACACAAGAAGAAGTCAATGCACAATATAGACAAATATTAGATGCTGAGGAAGCTCTGAAAGAATTTGATGCTGTTAATAAGAATGGAATAGTTGAAATGAATTCATTTAAGGATATTGCTGGAAGACGGGCAAGAGAATGGAGATGGACAACATTAATTTCTGCTGTAAATAAATATTTTGATTCTACGGAATTTGCTACTATGGTAGAGGAACAATTTGATAGAATGTTTCTTTTTGAAAAAAGGCTTATTGCAAGAAACAGAGAAAGTGATGCAGAGCGGATTGATAAGGTAAAAAAATTTATGCAAGAAGTAGGAGATGTCATTCAAGAGTGGAGTGAAGAACATTTAAATGATAAAAGGGTTATTGATGCAGAGGAATTTGGAAACAAAATCAAACGCCAACAAATGTTAATAAAAAACTTGCATTCATATATGGATGATTACAAAAAAGGGAAAAAACGAGGTGAGTCAGATGAGCAAATGATATACACTATACGGCAAATGGAAATAATGTTAAATTTACTCAAAAAAACAAGTTGATTATTTTTAAAAAATATTATGAATGAGATACAAGAAAAACTAAAGACAATTGAACAAAGAAATAAACGAGTAGAATTAGATAAGGCTTAGGAGACAAGTTTTGTGAGACGTGGATTTATTGCAGGAGTTACTTATCTGATAGCTTTTTGGTTTATGTGGTCGATTGGTGTGAATGATCCATATCTGAATGCACTTGTGCCTACTGGTGGATATATATTGTCTACATTGTCATTGCCATTTTTGAAACAGCATTGGATTAAACATAAATTATAAATTTTAAGATTATTTCGTGAGGTTGTCATTTAGTTTTTGTAAATTTGTTGAATGATGTTATTGCAATTCATCATTGAAATTATTGACAAACAATCATTACGTGGTATATTAGGTGCATAGTACAGAAATATTATTATGATTAATTTATTATCTACAATAAAAAAGCAAACTAAGCGACTCAAATTTTTTGAGAGTAGTTTGTAGTGTTTGTAGATTATAGTTATGAACCTTGTAAATTCCTCTCAAAGAGGAATTTTTGTTTTTTGAAAAAATTTATTATCAATCTTTATAATTACAAAAAGGAGATGTAATCATGGATACACTTAAGTTTCTTTATAAATGGGATGACTTCTTGCAATTTGAAGGCTGGGCAGAGAAAATCTCTGCCGCCACTAAAGAGGAAAAATTTTTACTTTATCAGCCAGCTGAAAAATTACTTGAAATGGCTCAGAAGGAACGCATAATTCTTGCAATAAATGAACAAAGAATTATTGTAGGAGTTATTGCACTTTGGGCCATTGGTAAGAGTTGGAATGAGGTAGGTACAATTTTTGTATTTCCAGAGCACAGAAGAAAGGGCTTTGGGCAGGAGATAACGAGATTTGCTTTTGAGAGGTGGAATGGTCAAAAAATAATGTCTACTTCAAAAAATCCACTTTCAATGCATATAGCACTTAAGTCTGGTATGGTTGCTGTTACATCTGAAGGCGATATGAAAGAAGTAGTTCCGCTTACATGTGTTTGTGATGAATCGGATGGTGTAATAGATTCCGCAAAGTGTCCATTTCGGGATAAAGATTGTGTATTTTTGATTTCTGCTAAAACTGCACAGATGATTAATTACGTTGCTCGTGATGATGAGATTGTGCAAAGAGTAAGAAATCATCATTTTTGATAAACAAAAAAGTGACTACTAATCTTATAAAAGATTAGTAGTCACAACTTAATCATTAAAAACAAGTTATGAATTTAAAACAAATTAAAAGCAATATCTATCAAATAGATAGTAACAAACCAGGCAAAAAAATCATTGTACTGGGTGGTGTGCATGGTTCTGAAAAAACTGGAATTGCAGTAGTGAAAAAAATGATAAATTTGTTTGAAAAAAATAAAATAAATTTAGTGAGCGGTTCTGCTGTGCTCGCACTGGGCAATGAAAAGGCTATTGAAGCTAATAAAAGAATGGTAAGAGAAGGTGGTGATTTGAATAGATATTTTTCTCAAGAAAAATTAAATGATTTAGAGGATACTTCTTATGAAGCAAATCGTGCTCGTGAATTGGCAAAAATTATAGATAGTGCTGATGTGTTGTTAGATATTCACTCTACACTCAAACCATCTAGAGCATTTTTGGCTTGTGAAAATGCACCAAAACATTATGAAATTCATAAATGGTTTAATGCACAAGATGTGATTACTGATCAAAATTATATTCTCAGTGGTGGCAATTATTCTACAACTGATGAATACATGAATGCAAAGGGTGGAGTGGGTGTATGTTTTGAAACGGGATATGCAAAAGATACTAGTACAGCTTATGAAGTTATGCAAAGTATTTAGAATATTTTTGCAGATCAAAATAGGATTGCGCGTGA